>CALGHC010000896.1 GCA_937915965.1 uncultured Myxococcales bacterium | reverse complement strand
GAGATGCCCCTTTCGGCGGATCAGCGGCTTGAGCCACGCCCCAACGGCCGGGTCCGCCTGCGGGCGACGGTGGCAGACACGGTGCAGCTGCGCACCTGGCTGCACGGCTACGGTGCCTTCGTGGAAGTGATCGGCCCACCGGCGCTGCGCGCCGAGATGGAGACGACGGTCCGAAAGATGTCGGTTCGTTACGCTATCTGAGCCCCAGCGACCGCGCCGCTGCCGACAACCCTGAAGCGAGAACCTGAAGCGAGAACTTGAAGCGAGAACCTGGCGCGAAACCTGGCGCGAAATCTGAAGCGGACTGCCTCAGAAACCGGCGCGGGTACGCTTCCTGGGCGCCTCGGGCTCGTCGGCCTGGTCTGACTCGTCCGACTCGCCATCACTGCGTTCGCCCGCAGCTTCGTCGACTGGCCAGGTAAGCCGAAAGGTCCACTGCTTGCCGGTGGTGTTGCCGCCCTCTCCGGTGATGACGCATGCGCCGGTCCGTTCGCCGTCGTACCAAGCGTAGCGGTTGTTGTACCAGAACCGAAGGCCGCGATCGCTGCGCTCCCACTCGTCATTGTCCGGGGTCGTATCGCGCGGGTGGGTGGTCCCCATGCGGCCACCTGCGTGGAAAGTGACGCTGTGGTCGGGGGTATCCTGTAGCTCGGGCACGTGCAGCAGCCAGGTCGACCCTTCGAGGTCCTCGGGTCCGGTGCAGCCCCGCGACGACCTCTGGGCCCCCGAACAGCCCATCAGGGAGAAGAACGCAGCCGCGATAACGACGACGGCGACGGCGACGGCGAGAGACAAGGGCGTCCTCCGGGAAGAAAGTTGGGGCATCTGCGGTCCTCCGTGTGATCGGCCTCAGCCGAGTAGAACGTGGGGATGTGACGCGATGATCTCGCCGATCACCGCCACGACGGGCGCGTTGGCGGCGCGCAGGTCTGCACACACCGCCTCGACGGCCGTTGGATCGACAGCGGCGAGCAGGCCGCCAGAGGTCTGTGCGTCGGCGAATAGCAGCTGTGTGAGCGGGTCTGCCCCCGCTTGTGATCTGCAGACGATGCGGTCGACAAGCGCGGCGAGATTGCGTTTGGATCCGCCGGGCACGACACCATCGGCGGCAAAACGGCGAGCGGCAGGCAAGACTGGCACGGTGGCGACATCGAGGCGCGCCGCGACGCCGGATCCATCAAGCATCTCAAGAAGGTGGCCGATCAGACCGTAGCCGGTGACGTCAGTGAGCGCGTGGACCGCGCCAATGTGCCGGGCGAAGACCTCGCCCGCGGCACGGTTGAGTGTCGCCATCAGCTCGGTCACCTCGGTGATCGCCGCGGCATCGAGCAGTCCGCGTTTCAGCGCTGTCGTCAGCACACCGCTACCGAGGGGTTTGGTCAAGACCAGGTGGTCGCCGGGCCGGGCGCCGACGTTGCGAAGGATGGCGTCGGGATGGACCCGCCCGACGACGACGAGGCCGTACTTCGGTTCGGGGTCATCGATCGAATGACCGCCGATGATCGGGATGCCGGCCTCGGTCGCCTTGGCCGCGCCGCCCTCGAGAATTCGGGCCAGCAGCTCAAGCGGAAGCGTTTTGCGTGGGAATCCGACCAGGTTCAGGGCGAATATTGGCGTGGCGCCCATCGCCCAGACGTCGGACAAGGCGTTGGCGGCGGCGACTCGGCCGAAGTCGTATGCGTCGTCGACGACCGGCGTAAAGAAATCGGTCGTGCAGACGACGGCCGTCTCGGCATCGAGGCGATAGACCGCCGCGTCGTCGAACGTGTCGGTTCCGACGAGGACTTCAGGATCGGTGGGGATGGGTAGACGGCGCAGGACCTGCGCCAGCTCCGAGGCGTGGAGCTTCGACGCTCACCCCGCGCCGTGGCTGTAGCGTGTCAGGCGAATTGTCTCAAGGTCATCGTTGAGCGTGTCGGTCATGGCCGCCTCAGGATAGTGCAGCCGCGGCGACGACGCTAGAGATGAGGACGTTGCCAGGGCGGAGGGGGGCGCCGACCAGGGCGAACAGGTGGCCGCTGGGGGAGAACGGGCGGCGCCGACGACCAGGCATGGCGACCTCTGCGTTCGCAGGCACGCTCGGCCACAGAACGCGCTACGGTGGCGAAAAGGCCGCTCGGTAGGCTACGCTGCGCGGCGTCGGAGGTCCCCATGCCAGTTCGTCAGATCACCAGTCACCCGCTCGTTGCCGTCGTCGTCGCGACGATGGTGACCGTCGGGCTCGTAGCCTGCGGTGGCGACGAGGCCAAGCCGCCCAAGGACGGCTCGGTGAGCGACGCCAGCGGAGACAGCATCGTTGGCGACAGCATCGTCGGCGACAGCGTCGTCGATGGCGCTTCCGAGGTCGCGCAGACCGACGCAGAGTCGGATGTAGCGACAATCGACGTCGCTACGGACGAGGCCAGCGCGGATGGGGCCGGTGAAGACGCGCAAGACGCGGGCGAGACAGGCGACGGCGGCGACGACGCGGCAGCGCAGACCTGTGACATCGAGGGCGACTGCGCCAAGCCGAGCGATCCTTGCATGAAGGCCACCTGCGTTGAGGGTCTATGCACGGCAGTGGCGCGCGGCGAGGGCGCCTGGTGCGCGGATGGCGGCTGCATCCTGACGGGATTTTGCAAGGACAGCGTCTGTGAAGTCTGGGAAGCGAAGAGCTGCGACGACGGCAACCCCTGCACCGCTGACACCTGCGAGCCTAGCGCCGGTGTGTGCCAACACGTGGCCTCCGTGGCAGCAGCCTGTGACGACGACAACCCGTGCACGGTCGACGACGCCTGCGACGACGCCGGCGCCTGCCTGGGCGGGGTGAATCTTTGCCCATGTGACAGCTTCTCTGACTGCTTTTCGAAAGAAGACGACGACGTATGCAACGGTACTTTGGTCTGCGACTTCGACCTCGCCGAGCCGGTCTGCGTGGTCGACCCGGCCACCCGGATCGTCTGCCCGCCGGCCGCCGGCGCGTGCGATGTGCCCGCCTGTGACCCGGTCAACGGGACGTGCACGACGGCGGCCGCGACGGCCGCCACCGCCTGCGATGACGGCAACCCGTGCACCGGCAAGTCCAGCTGCGATGGTGCGGGCACGTGCGGGGGCGGGCAGAACCTGTGCCCGTGCGGCGGCGACTCAGACTGCGTCGGCCAGGAAGACGGCAACTCTTGCAACGGCACGCTCTACTGCGACAAGTCCGTCCCGCCGTTCAACTGCAAGGTCAACCTCGCCACGGTCGTCGTCTGCAATGACGATGGCAGCGACGCCTGCAAAACCAGCGCCTGTGACCCGTCGAGCGGCGGCTGCGCCAAAGTAGCGCTCGTCGACAAGACCGGCTGCGACGACGGCGACGTCTGTACCAAGGGCGATGTCTGCCTCGACGGTGGCTGCACGGCCGGTACCGATGTCTGCGGCTGCCAGACGGACGCGGACTGCGGCTCCCAAGAGGACGGCGACCTGTGCAACGGCACCCTGTACTGCAACCTCGCCGGCGGTGAATGCGAGCTGAACCCGGCGACCGCGGTGACTTGCCCCAGCGCGGCGGACACCCTCTGCCTGAAGAACGCCTGCGTCGCCAAGACCGGTACGTGTAGCGCCACCCCGCGCGAGGCGGCGACGTTCGTGTGCGACGAAGGCGGACCGTGCACCTGGGTCGCCAAGCCCAAGGGCGCGCCACTGGACGTGGGGCTGCCCTGCGACGATGGCAACGCGTGTACACCAAACGAGGTCTGTGCGGGCGGCAGCTGCGCGGCGACCGTCAACGTCTGCTCCTGCCAGGAAGATGGCGACTGCAGCGACAAAGAGGACGGCAACCTGTGCAACGGCACCCTGTACTGCGAGAAGAAGGCCGCCAAGCCGGTGTGCGTGATCAACCCGCAGACCGTCGTCGTTTGCCCGAGCGGCGGCGACAGCGCCTGTTTGCACAACGGCTGCACGGCACCGACCGGCGCGTGCGCGATGGTCCCTTTGCCGGATGGCGTGACCTGTGATGCCGACGGCGCGACGTGCACACCGGTCGACCAGTGTGAGGCGGGTTCCTGCGTCGCCGACACGAACGTCTGCGAGTGCACGAAGGACGCGGACTGCGAGGACCAGGAAGACGGCGATCAGTGCAACGGCACGTTGTACTGCAGCAAGGTGACCAAGACGTGTGTGATCAACCCGGGCAGCAAGGTGGTCTGCCCGTCGGTTGACGACACATTCTGTCGCATCAACGCCTGCGAGAAGACCAGCGGCGAGTGCGCGATGACGGACATCAACCTGGGGCAGAGCTGCGAGGACGACAACCCGTGCACTGCGTCGGATGCCTGCAAGGCGGGCGAATGCAAGGCTGGTACGAATATCTGTGGCTGCATAGACAACGCGGATTGCGCCGAAAAGGACGACACCAACCCGTGCAACGGCGTCTTGTATTGCGAGACAAAGAGCCACGCGTGCGTGATCAACCCCGGCACGGTCGTGGAGTGCCAGGGCGGCGACGACACGGCCTGCGCGCAGAACCAGTGCGACGCGAAGACAGGCAAATGCAGCCTGACGCCAGTCAACGACAAGCAGCCTTGTGCGGCCGGCAGCAAATGCGAGCCGGTGAAGTTGTGTATCAGCGGGCTGTGCACCGCGGGCCCTGCCGTCGCCTGCGACGACGACAACGCTTGTACGGTCGACACCTGCGACGACTTCGTCGGCTGCACCTTCGCGCCCGCGCCGGGGGCGTCGTGCGATGACGGGAACCTGTGCACGACCGAAGACACCTGCCTCGAGAGCGTCTGCGCTGGCGCGATCCTCTCTTGCGACGACGCCAACGTCTGCAGCGACGACCTGTGCAAGCCGGCGGAAGGTTGCGTACATACGGACAACGCCGACGAATGCTCGGATGCCAGCGTCTGCACAAGCGGCGACGCCTGCGTGGACGGAGCCTGCGGTGGGGCTGCGATCGACTGCGACGACGCGGTGGCCTGCACGAATGACGCTTGCGACGACCTTGGCGGTTGCAGCCACGCGGTCAGCGACGTCGCCTGCGACGATGGCAACGCGTGCAGCGACGACGTCTGCGACAGCAAGGCCGGCTGCTCGCACGGGAGCCACGAGGGTGGCTGCGACGACGGCGACGCGTGCACGCTGGACGACACCTGCGACCAGATGAGCTGCGCGGGCAAGGCGATGGCCTGCGACGACGACAAAAGCTGCACGGCGAACACATGCGCGGGCGGCGTTTGCAGCCATGGCCCGCTGGCCGACGGCGCACCATGCGATGACGGCAACGCATGCACCCTCAAGGACAGCTGCGTCGCGCTCTCGTGTGTCGGCGGTGCGCCCTTGCTCTCGAGCGCGACGTACGGTGGCGCTGGCGGCGACTACTGGTTCACCGCCATCCGCCTCGATGACGGCAGCCTGATCGCCGGCGGGCAAACCACGAGCGCGCCTGCCGACGGCGCCGACATCTGGCTGGCACGCATCGCCGCGGACGACACGACGACCTGGGAGAAGCAGATCGGCGGCAGCGGCGACCAGGAGGTCGTGGCGCTGGTCGGTTGGCTGGGCGGCGTCGGCCTGATCGGCGCCAGCGCTGGCGATGGGAACGACAAGATCGTGGTGGCTCGCTACAGCAGCGACGGCGACGAGGCGTGGCTGCAGCTGGTGAGTGGAGAGGTCGACAGCGTCGAGACCGCCAAGGCCGCCACCGTCAACGACGCGGACCAGCTCGTCGTGGTCGGCTACAGCCAGAGCGCGGGCCAGCCCCAACGCTCGTGGCTCGCCAAGTTCAACGGCACCGGCGAACAGACCAGCGGCGAGCAGATTCCGATCGACGGGCTCTCTGCTCAGGTGGTCCTCGATGCAGGCGGGGGTGCGGCGCTGATCGGCGGCGGACTGAAGTCCGGCGAGGATCAGACGGGCTGGTTCGGCCGCGTCGAGGCCAACGGTAGCGTGAGCTGGAACACGCAGTTCAAGCCCCCTGGTGCGCAGGTCTTGAGCGCCATCCGGCGATCGACAGGCGACCTCGCCGTGGTGACGCTGACGGCGGGCGAGCCGGACTCGACGGTGCGGCTGTGGCAGCTGACGGAAGGCGGCGCGCCCAAGCAGCTGTTGGCGCTGCCCGGTCCGTTCATCGACGCGCCGTGGCCGATGGTCGCGCGGCCCGGCGGCGCCGTCGTCCTGGCCGGAAGTGCCCAGCCGGGTGCGATCATGCATGTGCACCTCACCCAGGTCGGCCAATTCGGCGACCTCCAGTGGCAACGCCAGATCGGCGTGGGCAAGTCGGTTGTTGCGGCGGCGCTGATGCCACGCGCCGGTGGCGGGCTGGACATCGTCGGTGCGAGCCAACCGGAGGTCGGCGGCAACTTCGATGGCTGGGTCGCCCATGCCGACCCCTGGGGCCACGACACCTGCGCCGGTTCGGGACCCTGCGCGACGACGAAGCTCGGTGATTGCGACGACAACAACAACTGTACGGTCGATGACTGCAGCCCGATCGGTTGCACGCATGGCGCGCTCGCAACCGGTGCGCCCTGCGATGACCTCGACCGCTGCACGCTGAGTTCAAGCTGCAAGGACGGCGGGTGCGCCGCCGGTCAAGAGCGCCTCTACGTACACGCCGTCCAGGACTCGGTTCATGGCGCGCTGCGCGGCGTGGTGGAAGTGCCGGGCCTGGGCGTGGTCGCCGCGGTGCAGCTCACGGATGTGGCCGGCAGCGGAGACGATATCGGCATCTACATCGGCTCGGAGGCGGGCTGGCATCCGGCGGACTTCGAGGCCGGCGGACCCGCCGAAGCGATCGCCTGGACCGGAGGATTCGAATCGCTTTGGGCGGGTGAGGGCGAGGACACGGCTAACGGCATCACGCGCTCCGGGCAGAGCGGTGACATCGCCATTGTCGGCGCGTCGACCAGTCAGGCCGGTGATTCGCTCCCGGTCGTGATCATCGGCGTCGGCGGGTTCTTCGTCGACGGCCTCGATCAGGTCGAACCCTTGGTCCTCGAAAGCCTGGGCAAAGGGGTCGGCAGAGACCTGGCCCTGGTGGATCAGGATCTGCCGTCGCCACAGCGCGGCTGGGTGCTCGCCGGCTCTGCGTCGGCTATCGGAGGAGACTGGGGTGGCGGCGCTCCGCCCCAGCAGCCGATTCTGGTCCGTGGCGGCTACGACGGAACGCTCAAATGGCAGCAAACCTACGGCAGCGACGGCAGCGGCGAGTTCGCTGCGCTGGTAGAGAAGACCGGCGGCGGCTGGGTGGCGGCGGGACGGGCCCAGGCCGCGGACGCAGTGACAGAGACCATGCTGCTGGTGCGCGTGAGCGCGGACGGCGCTCTGCTCGGCTGGCACACCTATGGCACCAAGGCCACGGCGGTCGGCGTCGAGAAGATGGACGACGGCTTCGTGGTGCTCGCCAAACAAGAGATCGATGGCAAGGCGAGCGCCTGGCTGGTGCGCGTAGACGCCCTCGGACGGCGTGTTTGGGACCGGACGTTGTCGAGCCACGACACCGCGCTGGATCCCGTTCTGGTGATGAGCGGCGGACTCGCTTGGATCGGTGGCGGGCATGCCATTGGCAAAGAGGCGATCTCCGCGGTGATCAGCCGTGTCGACGCGGGCGGCGGCCTGGTGGACGAACGCAGCCTCCCCGGGAAGACCATCGCTGTTCCCATGGGCGGGACCGCGCTGGCCAACGGCGATGTGACCTTTGTCGGCGCGACCGCCAACGACCTCGCCGACGTCGAGGGCCTGATCGCGCGGGTCGATCCGTGGAACAACGCAAGCTGCAACGAGACCGGTGCCTGTCGACAGGTTGAGGCGTTAGACTGTGAGGACGGCGACCTGTGTACCAACGACCTGTGTTCGCCCCAGACCGGCTGCGACCACGTCGCCAACACCATGCCCTGCGAGGACGGCTTCACCTGCACTGCCGGCTCCGTCTGCGCGGCGTCGGTCTGCAAGGTCGGCGCCACAGCGCTGGGTGCGCGTCAACTCGACAACGGCGGTAGCGAGCAGCTGCGCGGTGTCGTCGAGCGCGGCGACGGCACCTTCGTCGTCGCTGGCGAGAGTGAACTCAACGGGGTGAACCGAGGCCTGCTGACCGCGGTCGGAGCCGACGGGAAGACACAGTGGAGCCAGGTCTATGTGGACGGCGACGCGACGTTCCTGCGCGACCTGATCGGTCTCGATGTGGGCGACGCCGTCGCGGTGGGCGGCCGGCCGAATGCCACCGGAGAGAAGCCAGCGGGCTGGTTGCTTCGCACGGACTCGAAAGGCGCAACCGTCTGGGACAAGCGCTTCGCCCCAGAGAAGGCGCAGCACCTTCAGGCCATCTGCGCGAGCCCCGACGGCGGTATCGCTGCCGTCGGCACGGTGACCAAGCCGGGCGGCGAGACCCGCATCTGGGTGCTGCTGACGGATCCGGCGGGCAAGCAGCTCGGCGAGTTCATCTTGGATGGCGACGGCGATGAGGCTGGCTGGGACATCACGGTGGAGGGCGTCGGCTACGGCGTCATCGGAAGCCGAGCGACCGTCGAGCAGGGCGAAGACTGTGTTCTCACGCTACTCGATGGTGCCCAGGTCATGTCCGCCCCGATCATCGGTGGCCCCGGCAACCAGAGTTGCCGCACCGTCATCAACACCGTAGGTGGGGCGTTGGTGCTTGGCTCGACGCCAGGAACCGGTGGCGACCAGGATTTCTGGGTCGTGGGGCTCGACAGCGAGGCGAAGCTGGCCTGGCAGAAGACGGTGGGTACGGCAGCCAACGACGAACTTGCGAGCGTGGTCCAGTCAGCGAGCGGCAGGATCTGGCTCATTGGCGCGACGGCCAGCAATCAGGGAGACGGCCTCGTGATGGAGATCGACGCTGGCGGCAGCGTGCTCGCCACCATGCCGTTCGGCGGCGGCGAGATGCAGCAACTGGGAGCCGGCGTTTTTGGTGGCGACAACCGTCTGACTTTGGTGGGCAGCACCACGGCCGGCGCAGTGGGGGGCGAGGACGGCTGGCTGCTACACACAGATTCCTTCGGTCACGCCGGATGCGGGTCTTCGGGCGTGTGCTTTGGCGCGACCCCAGCGGGTTGCGACGACGACAACCGGTGTACTTCCGACAACTGTGACAAGGACAGCGGCTGCGAGCATGCCCTGCTGGCGGACGGCACGCCGTGCGCACATGAGGCGACCTGCCAGAACGGCAGCTGCGTGCAGCCCTGGGCAAAGGCCCTCGCGGCGGGATTCGCCACGACCCTGATCCGCCGGGGCGATGGCCGGGTCCTGGTGCTGTCGCAGCCTTGGGCCAACCTGCTCGGCCTCGGCGGACCGATTACGGAACGCTCCGGCCTGCAGGACGTCGTCGCGCTCGCCACCGGTGGCGATCACAGCTGCGCCCTTGAGGCGACCGGTGCGGTGCGCTGCTGGGGCAAGAACCAGTTTGGTCAGCTTGGCGTGGGCGTGGCGGACCCGGGGACCAGCCTCAACGTGTCGCTGGTCGAAAGCGTGGTCGGCGCGACGCTGCTCACCGCTGGGGTCGATCACACCTGCGCGGCCGTGCAGGTAGGCAACGTGCGGTGCTGGGGTGACAACAAACACGGTCAGACCGGCCAACCGGCCAGCTCGGGGGACAAGACCGAGAGCGCCACCGAGGTCGCTGGCACCGGCACTGTCACCGCGTTGTTTGCGGGCGAGGGTCACACCTGTGCGCTCTTCGGCGACAGCGGGGTTCGGTGCTGGGGAAGCAACGCATACGGGCAGTTTGGCGTCCCGAGCGGTCAGCTGGACAAGACAGAGAAGCCCACCGTGATCGTCGCGCTGGGCGCTAGCCAGCTCGCTGTCGGCGAGCGGCACACCTGCGTGATAAAGGGCAACACCATCCAGTGCGCGGGGGCCATTGAGGCGATGGATGGTCTCGCAGGCGGCGCCTTGGCGGAGGTCAGCGGCGTCTCTGGGCCCGTGTCGATCTGGTCGGGGCCGACGGCGAACCACGCGTGCGCGATCGGTGGCGACGGCATGCTGTGGTGCTGGGGCAGCAACGACAAGGGGCAGCTCGGCGACGGCGGCTCCGGTGGCGCCCAGGGGAACCCGACACAAGTCGAGCTGCCCGGCCCCGTGGAGGCGGTCGTCTGCGGCAAGGCCCACACCTGCGCGCTGCTTGAGGGCGGCGACGTGTGGTGCTGGGGCGACAACGCCCAGGGACAGCTCGGTGTCGCCGGCCAGGGCGTGCACACGAAGCCGTTCCAGCTGGCTGACCAGCAGTGACCGACCGCTCGGCAAGCCGGCCGATGACGATACGGCCCGCAGGAGGAGGCAGATGATCTGCGTGACCGTGCAGGCCGGCGACGGCGCAGCGCTAGCGGACGGCGCCAACGAGGCGTTCGCCAGCGGTGCCGACCGTGTCGAGTTGCGCCTCGACAGCTGCGCGCAGCCGGTCGATCTGGGAGAGTTGATCGGCGTGCGCCTTGCCGGGAGGGCCGCCGATCTCATCGTGACCTGCCGCCGACCGGGCGACGGCGGCGCCTGGCTCGGCGACGAAGGCACGCGGATCGCTCTACTTGAGGCGGCGATTGACGCGGGCGCGGGCTGGGTCGACATCGAAGAGGACGCCGCCGGGCGGATTTCTCGGCGCGGCGCGACCCGACGCATCGTCAGCTGGCACGACTTCAACGATACACCTTCGGACCTCGAACGGGTCTGGGCGCGCCTCGCACGGGCTGACGCCGACGTCGTCAAGCTGGTCACCGCCGCCCGCTCAGCCTGTGATGGACTGCGACTCCTGGCGCTGTCGGCGGCCCACAACGCGGGCGACGGCCCTGCGACGATCGCTTTCGCGATGGGTCGGCTCGGTCAACCCTCGCGCCTGTTGGCGACCCGTTTCGGCGCGCCCTGGACCTACGCGTGCCGCGCGGGCCGGCCTCCCGCCGCGCCGGGTCAGCTGCCGATCGACATCCTGCGTGAGGTCTATCGGCTGCACGACGTCGCCACCCGGACAGCGGTGTTCGGCCTGATCGGCGACCCCGTCGACCAAAGCCTGGGCTACCTGGTGCACAACGCGGTGTATGACTCGCTGGGGTTTGACGGCCTGTACGTGCCCTTCGAGGTGCCTGCCGACGAGCTGGACGCGTTCCTCAGAGGCGCCTACGCGCTCGGCGTCGCCGGACTCAGCGTGACCATCCCGCACAAGCGCAACGCGTTGGCGGCCGCGCTCGACGTCAGCGAGATGGTCGCCGACTGCGGCGCGGCCAACACGCTGCTGCGCGGTGACGGCGGATGGATCGCGGACAACACCGACGCCCCGGCGGCCATCGACGCGTTGCGCGCGGCGGTCGCCGCTGTCCACCACGGCCAGACCGACATGAGCGACCTGCGCGTGCTCGTTCTTGGCGCGGGCGGCATCGCGCGGGCGGTCATCAGGCCCCTCGTCGACGAAGGGGCCACCGTCGCAGTCAGCGCGCGTCGGCCGGTCCAGGCACAGGCCATCGCCAGCGAGTGCGATATCGCGGAAATCGCTTGGGAGCTGCGCCACGAGTGGCCATGCGATGTGCTGATCCAGTGCACGCCAGTCGGCATGTGGCCGCACGTCGACGCGACGCCATTCGACTCGGCCGGGCTCGAGGCAGGCACGATCGTTTTCGACACCGTCTACCGGCCTCGCCTCACCCGGCTGCTTCGCGAGGCCGCCACCCACGGCTGCGTGCCCTTGGACGGCGTCGAGCTGTTCGCGCGACAGGCAGCGCGACAGATCGCCAGCTTCGTGCGCCATTGCGAGCCGCTCGATCGGATCGAGAGGCTGGTGCTGGACCGCTTGTCGGAGGTCGTATGAGCCCGACGCCGGGGTCGCGTTCAGCGCAGGGTACCGCTGGCTCGGGGCAGCCGGGTGTCTTGTGTCTGGCTGCGCCGCCATCAAAGAGCGTGACGCACCGCGCGTTCGTCCTGGCGTCGCTCGCCGATCGTCCGGTCGTGATCGAGCGGCCGTTGCTGGGCGCCGACTGTCGCTCGACTCTGGAGGTCCTGCGCGGCCTGGGTGCACGTTGGACCATCGAGGCGAACGGCGACGTCCACTTCGAGCCATCTGCTTGGGGAACGGCCGAGACAACGCCGGGCGACGGCGACGGCGAGGGCGATGGCGGTGGCGGTGGCGGTGGCGAAGGCGATGGCGAAGGCGATGGCGTCGAGCTCGACTGCGGCAACTCAGGCACCTCCCTGCGGTTGCTGGCGGCGCAAGCGGCACGACTCGACCGGCCAGTGACGTTGACCGGCGATCGCTCTCTGCAGCAGCGGCCGAACGGTCCGCTGATCGCCGCCCTCGGCGCCCTGGGCGTAGACACCGAGTCGAACGATGGTCGCTGCCCCCTACTGGTCTGCGGACCGCTGCGTGGCGGCACGGTTCGCTTGCCTGGCGGCCTCTCGAGTCAGTACGCCAGCGCGTTGCTGCTCGCGCTGGCGGTCACGCCCCGACGCTCGACCGTCTTCCTCGATCCGCCGATCGCGTCACGCCCCTACCTGGACCTGACCCTCTCCGTCGCGGCAGCCTTTGGGGTGTCGATCGGCGTCCAGGCACAAGGCGCTGGCCTGCGCTTCGATGTGCCGGGAGGGGTGCGCCCGCGGGCGTCCCGCTACCGAGTCGAAGGGGACTGGTCGGGCGCGGCGTTCCCGCTGGTCGCCGCCGCTCTGCTCGACCGGCCACTGCGGCTCGACGGCCTGGCCGCCGAATCGACCCAAGGTGACCGCAAGATCGTCGAGGTGATCGAGCGATTCGGCGTCGCGCTGGGCTGGTGCGGCGACGAGCTCGTGGTTCGCGGCGCGCGGCTGCGCGCCGCTGGCGAGATCGACGTCGCGGCGATGCCCGATCTCTTCCCGCCGCTGTGTGCGTTGGCGGCATGCGCGCCTGGAACGACGCGCCTCTTCGGCAGTCGAGGCCTGCGGCACAAGGAGAGCGACCGCATCGATGCGATGGCGGTTGGGCTCGCGGCCATGGGGATCTCCTGCGACCAGCTCGACGACGGCATCGTGATCCGCGGCGGCCAACCGCGCGGGGCGGTGATCGCCTGCCGAGACGACCACCGCGTCCATATGGCCTTCGCCGTGATCGGCTTGATCAGCGAGGGACCGACGCGGGTTGACGCGCCCGAGTGTGTGGCGGTCTCCTATCCGGGCTTCCACGTGGATCTGCAACGGTTCGTCGACGCGAGCGGGGAACCCCCGAATCCAGCCGACGGCCGCCCTGGAGAGAGATGAACAGCTTCGGCCGACTGCTGCGATTTCACCTCTTTGGCGAGAGCCATGGCGCGGGAGTCGGCTGCGTAGTCGATGGCCTGCCCCCAGGGATGCCGATCGACGTCGGCCGCATCCAGGCAGCGCTCGACCGACGCCGACCGGGCCAGAGCAGCATGACGACCGCCCGCCAGGAGCCCGACCAGGTCGAGATTCGCAGCGGTGCGCACAGGGGACGTGCCACTGGGGCGCCAGTGGCTCTATGGATCGCCAACGCAGACGCGCGCTCCAAGCACTACGACAACATCCGTCGCGTTCCGCGGCCTGGGCACGCGGATTTCACGGGGCACGTGCGCGGCCGAGGTTGGGGAGATCCACGCGGCGGCGGTCATTTTTCGGGGCGGCTGACCGCGCCACTGGTTGCCGCCGGCGCCCTCGCCGCTGAGCTGCTTGAGGCGCATGGGATCGGCGTGGGCGCCCACCTGCATGGCGTCGCCGACGTCGCGGGCCCATTCGGGCTGATCGACGTCGAGACGATGCACTCGGCCGCCGGTGGCAACCAACTCCAGACCGGCCACACGGCCCTGGTCGAGCGATTCACGGCGATCGTCGAGGCGGCCCGCAAGGACGGCGACTCCGTCGGCGGTATCGTCGCCTTCCGAGCCGAGGGCCTCGGCGTCGGCCTGGGCGAACCCTGGGCGGACAGTGTTGAATCGCACCTCGCCCACCTCCTCTTCGCGATCCCGGCCGTCAAGGGTGTCGATTTCGGTGCTGGATTCGACGCCGTCGCGATGCGCGGCAGCGCGCACAACGACCCGTGGCTGCCCGACGCCGACGCGATCGCCCGACCGGCGACCAACCACGCCGGCGGCATCCTTGGTGGCCTGACCAGCGGCGCGCCGCTGCAAGGACGAGTCGCGATCAAGCCGACGAGCTCGATCTTCCAGCCCCAGCAGAGCGTCGATCTCACCACGGGCGAGGCGGCGACTCTCGAGCTCAAGGGACGACATGACCCGCTGATCGCGATCCGCGCCGTGCCGGTGGTCGAGGCAGCGGTGGCGTTTGCCCTGGCGGATCTTTGGCTGGTGCACGCGGCCGAGCGGGCTGCCGCTGCGGCTTGGCCGAAGGGTGACGACCCGCGGTGACGGACCTCAAGCCGGCCCCCAGCCGCCCGTTGCGGCCTCCGATGCGGCCTCCGGTGCAGCCTCCGATGCAGCCTCCGATGCGACGTTCGGTGCGACAGTGGCTCGCTGCAGCCGGCAATCGCGCTGGGGGGCTTGCCTACCACCGAGCCGCGCGGCGCTGGCGGCACACGTTGTGGGCTCCCTACGCGCACGATGTCGGGCGATTCCTCGAGAGCTGGCGACCGCCGCAAAGGCACCTGGTTGTGTTCGGACCGAGCGCTGGCTGGCACCTGCCGGCGTCCTTTCTCGGTCGCTTCGAGAAGCTCGACTGCATCGACCCCGACCCGCTCGCCAGATGGATATTCCTTCGACGTTTCCGCGGGATGAACATCGACTGGCATTTCGACGACTACCTCGGCGGCGACCAGGCAGCGGCACGAGGCCCCCTCGACATCGATCGTCTTGGCCAGCTCTTCGCCGATTTTCCCCACACCGCGTTTCTGTTTCCCAACGTGATCAGTCAGATCTCCGGGCTATTTGCCGAGACGGTCTACGCTGTGGATGAGCCGCCGAGAGCGTCTGCCCACTTCGTCGCCTGGAAGAGCGCCCTCGCGGGCCACCTTGCTGGGCGCTCGTGGGCCTGTTTCCACGACCGGCTTAGCGCGTCAGCGCCACCGCTCATCGCCGACGGCGACCTGGTCCACGAGGTGAATTCGGCCGAGCTTGCCCAGCTCGCCTGGGGACACCTCGACGTCGCAATCGACGCCTACGACGCGCTGACGGACGGCATCGCGGCGGACCTGCCGCGGCGGTTGATGGTCTGGCAGCGCGAGCCGGGTATGTTCCACGTGGTCGAGGCGATGTCTGTGGTTGCGAGCACGAAAGGCCGCGTCTGAGGCATGAACTCGGCCGGGGCCTTGGCGTCGTCGGGGTCTGTACCGGCGGGGGCCACGGCGATGGAATGTGGTTGCCCGATGGCCCGGAGCCAGCTAGAAGGACAGCGGAATTGAACTGTGCCGAGGAGGCCGACCATGAGATCGATTCGTCGAAATACCGTCCTGCGCTCGATATGCTTGGCCGTCGCGACGTGGACTTGTGGCGCCGCAGCCACCGCCACCGCGGCACCGGCGGTGCCCGGAACCGTCTCTCTCGAGGGGGCGCTGTTCTCGGATGCCGGCGGACCCGTGGTCGACGGCAAGTACAACATGGTCATCTCGCTGTACGGCGCGAAGGACGCCGACAAGGCCGTCTGGCTCGAAGGACCGATCGCGGTCGCGGCGAAGGGGGGGCACTTCCACTACGTCGTCGGCACAACAAAGCCGGTCAACGCCGCCCTCCTCGCCGACCTGGACTCGTTGTGGCTCGGCATCAAGATCGAGGACGAGCCCGAGATGCCGAGGCAACCGTTCCACGTGGTTCCGTTCGCCATCTACGCCGCGCGAGCCGAGGCGCTGGCCTGTAGCGGCTGCATCGGCGCCGACCAGCTCGCCTCGGGTTCTATCAGCGACAAGCACCTCGCCTTCACGTACGCCGGTTCGAAGTCGAAGGGCGGCGCCGCCGACCTCGCGCTGGTCGCAGAGACGGCGAAGACCGCCGACAAGGCGCTGGCGCTGCAGTGCACAGGCTGCGTTCACGTCGACCACATCACCTGGGATGGCGACGTCGACCTGGGCGGCAACGCGCTGAAGGCCAAGCTGGTCTCCAGCGACGGGATCAAAGCGGGCGACGTCCAGGCAGAGACCGTGCAGGCGACGACGATCACCGCCGACGGGTTTTCGGGCGATGGATCCGGGCTGACCGGCATCGTCATCCCCAAGGGCGACTGTCCGCCGGGCCAGGCGGTCGTCGGTATCGAGGAAAACGGCAAACTGAAATGTGATCTCGCACTCGATCCCGCCGGGCTGCCCGCCAACGGCCTCAACGAGATCTCCAACGACCTGCTCTTCAACCAGTTTCAGGACAAGGTGGGCATGCCCGTGCCTGGGATGCCGATCTCCGACAACAAGAAACCCTTCACGATCAGCGCCATCGACTTCCCCGACATCGGCCTCGCCGAGGATTTCAAGGTGCACGTCAAGCTCTCCAACAGCGACCTCTCGAAGGTCACGGTGAAGCTCTACCCGCCCGAAGACAAGGTACAGGGCTACACGCTGTGCGGTCCGTGTGGCGAGGTCGACGCCAAGTCTCTCGACGCGACATGGCCGGTACCCGACCAGGTCAAGGAGGGCGACCTCGGCGCGTGGGTCGGCAAAAATCCGCAGGGAAAATGGGACCTTGAAGTTCAGGACACCGACTTCTGCGTCGTGCAGAAGGACCCGGCCAACTGCCACCCCGGCGCCGGCACCGACGGTCAGATCGAGGACTGGAGCATCGAGATCCAGACCCTGTCGAACAAAAAGGTGAAGGTCGCCGGCGACCTCTACGTCGATGGCAGCGTCTACGTCGGCAAGAACGTCAAGGTCGACGGCGACATTGACGTCGGCAACGTCGACGTCAGCAAAAGCGTCGCGGTCGGCGAGAACGTCACCGTGGAAGGCGACCTGACGGTCAAGGGCAAGATCAACGGCGGCAAGCAAGGCGACGTGTTCACCAACTGGGGCTCAAAGCAGTGCCCGGCCGGTCACGAGAAGCTGTACGACGGCGTCGCCTACACCGCGCACCACAGCCACAGCGGCTCGGGCGGCGATGTCGAGTGCATCGTCCGCGCCGACAAGGGCGTCTCGACCGGAACCGAGTCACTCGATCTGCTCTACCCGATCACGATCGACCACAACCACGGCACGACGATCCCGGCCAACCACCTGATCTACTGCGCGCGCTGCTACACGGCCGAGAAGGGCCCCTGCTACGAGCAGCTTGGCAGCGACACCTGTCCGAGCGGCTTCGAGGCCTCGTACAAGGGCTGGAGCTTCTCGACGCACTACACGCACTCGGCAAATACCGAGCGCATCTGCATCGACAAGGACAAGTTCGACAAGTCGACAAGCTGGTCGGGCGGCAGCCGTATGTACGCCTCGAGGCTGCAGAACTCGCCGAGCGGCAACGGCGGCGACTACCCGGAAGGCTACTCTCTGAAGTGCGCGATGTGCTGCCGGAAGTAGGGCGGTAGGCGGGTCGAACGGGAGCCGACGAGATTCGCCGGGGGGGCACCCAGTCTCAGGCTGCGGCGCCACCGCCAGCACCAGAGCCACCGCCAGCACCAGAGCCACCGCCAGCACCAGAGCCGCCGCCGTCTCCGTCGCCATCGTCGAGGACTCTCGCGCTCCAAAGAACCTCGATCTCATCGTTGAGCATAGCGCGCACCGAGCAGTACTTGTCGACGGCCAGGCCGACGGCGCGCTCGAAGCGGTCGGCCTTGAGCGCACCGCGGGCGGTGAACGCCAACTCAATACGATCGTAGACGGCAGGGACGGCGTCGACACGATGCCCGGTGGCCGTGACCGAGAGATCGGTGAACGTCTGTCGGCCCTTCTTCAGAAAGTGAACGACATCGACGGCCGCGCAACCCGCGAGGGCGGCGAGGACCAACTCCATCGGCCTGGCGCCGCCGTCGGTGCCGCCGATGTGCGCGGGGCCATCGATGACGACGGTGTGGCCGCTGCCGGACGTGACCTTGAAGGCGATGGCGTCGAGGTGGTCGAGCCGAACGGCGGCGCTGGTCATGCCTGGCCTCCCTGCTCCGTGGTGTCGGCGAAGACCTGCGCGCTCAAATAGCGGTCGCCTCGGTCGGGGATCATGACAACAAGCACGCCCTCGTCGATCTCCACCGCGATCCGCAGCGCAGCGACGACGGCGCCCGCACCACTGATGCCGCTGAAGAGGCCCTCCTCGCGACAGAGTCGGCGGGCCATCGCCTCCGCCTCGGCCTGGCCAACGTCGACGATGCGGTGGACGCGCTCGGGCTCGAAGATGCGCGGCAAGTAGGCTGCTGGCCAGCGACGGATGCCGGGGATGGCGGCGCCGTCGGCGGGCTGTACGCCAACGATCTGCACGTCATGGCTCTGTTCAGTTAGGAAGCGGGCGCAGCCCATGATCGTACCTGTGGTGCCCATCGCGGCGACAAAGTGGGTGAGCGCGCCGCCGGTGTCGCGCCAGATCTCGGGGCCGGTCGACTCGTAGTGGGCGCGCGGATTGTC
>CALGHC010000895.1 GCA_937915965.1 uncultured Myxococcales bacterium | reverse complement strand
CACTGCCCGGCTTCGACACTGCCCGGCTTCGACACTGCCCGGCTTCGACACTGCCACGCTTCGACCCCCTCCTCGAGGAGACTTGCCTAGATGAGCTACTTTCGGACCGCAAAGCACACGCTGCTGCCCATCACCGCCACGCTCATGGTGGCGCTGCTGGCCAACTCAGCGTTGGCCAAAGACACACGCCAGCCCATCGACTTGGAGCTGGAGAAGTACTGGAACGTTGAGAATCCAGTGCCGACCGTCACCAATCAGACGCACGCCCACAAGGGCGCGCTGGAGGGGACGCTGGCGTTCGGTGTCGTTCCGAACGACTCCTACTACCTGCCGATCCCGCTGACCGTGCGCGCGGCGTTTCACATGACGGAGAGCGTCGCGCTCGAAGCGTCGTTCAGCTACCTCGGTCTGGGCCCGCAGAGCGACCTGCATGACTTCCTCCTCGACGCCGGTAAGCAGGGCCTCTTGCAGGGGGTGCGCAAGCCCACCCAGATGACGATGGCGGCCTCGCTCGACCTGATGTACAGCCCGTTTCACGGCAAGCTCGGCATCTTCGACAAGAAGATCTCCAGCTTTGACATCGCGATGGTCGCTGGTGCGGGGCTCATCGGCGCCAACGTCGACGAGACACCTGAGGTCGAAGATCCGCTGACGTCCAGCTTCCTGCCGGCCGGACACTGGGGTTTGAGTCTCCGCTTCTTCTTGAAGGAGTGGCTCACCGTTCGCGCGGACTACCGCCAATTTGCCTATAAGCCGCAGGACGCGGTCCTGTTTCCCGTCGAGATGACGATCGGCGTGTCGTTCTTCTCCAACTGAGTCGCCACCGGCTGTCGCTGCCCACAGTGGGGGCGACAGGGCACGGGCTGGCCAGCTGGCACACAACTGCGGTGCCTGTAATCCAGCCCAGCAGCGACTCAGCTCAGCAGTGACGCGCCCGACCCGTACCGTTCCCAAGCGCTCTCGCAACTACTTCGAGGTTCAGCAGATGCATCGCCCCCTCGCCGCCTTCGCAGCCCTGACGTTCCTAGCGTCGACTGCCATGGCCCAACAGACCCCGGCCGATGACGCCGCCGCCCCGGCGCCAGCCGCGGCAGCCGCAACCGCGCCACCGGCCTCGGATCCCGCCGCCGCCAAGCCCCCTGCCGGGAAGGCTCCTACGGCGGAGTCAACGACCAACGAGCCAGCTGCCGCTGAACCAGCCGGCGCCGCTGGCGCCACGCCCGACACTTCCGCACCAGCGGTCGGCGGTGGCATGGCTGACTACGGCGTGGCCGACGAAGCCGTGCCGGTGGGATCCCGCATGCTGTGGGCCCGCAATCGCGAGCTGAAAGTCATCCAGAAGCGCGCCATGGTGAAGGAAGGCCGTCACGCCTTCTCGCTCATCGGCGGCGTCGTGCCGAACGACGACTTCTTCGCCTACATCAACGCAGGTTTGGCGTACAACTACTACTTCTCTGAGGACATCAACATCGAGGTGCGCGGCGCCTACACGGTGCCGCAGAAGACCAGCCTCGAAGAGAGCCTGACCGCCTCCCGCCCCAATGGCCCTGGCCTCCTGGTGCGACTGCCGCAGACGCTGAACGCGCACCTCTCCGTCGCCGCGATGTGGAACCTCATCCACGGCAAAATCGGGTTCTTCGACACCAGCCTCACAGAGTTTGACGTTGGCCTGAGCTTCGGCATCGGCGCGCTGATGACCGAGATCCAGGGCAAGGCCGTCGAGCAGAACCTGAAGAAGTACGACGCACAGGGGAATATCGGCCTGACGTGGCACTTTTACATGTCACAGCGTTGGGCTCTACGCATGGATTACCGGCAGTTCTTCTACCCGAAGGAGGGGGGCGGCGTGTCGTTCCCCATCGCGGCGAGCGTCGGTCTGACCTTCTTCACAGCGCCAATTGAATGATGTTGCCTCGGCCATCGCGCAATCCCATCGCTGACACCGACTCTTCCGCCCATCTGGTCCCGGAGCGACCCATGACCCGGCTTCCTACTCTTCGCACCGCCAAGATCGTCGCGGCAGCCCTTATGGCGCTGCTGATGGTGCCGGTCGCTGCATCTGCGCTCACCGTTGACGAGGTGATCACGCTCGTGAAGCTGGAGATTCCGGATGCGCAGATCATCAAGAAGATCGACAAGGACAACTCGATCTTCAAGCTGCGCCCGCCCGAGATCCTGCGCCTGAAAAAGCAGGGTGTGAGCGACACCGTGATTCGGTACATGCTCGGCACTGCGAGCCGCAAACCCGGCGCTGCCGTTGCGACCGCCACCGTGCAGGGCGCCCCTGAGAAGCCCAAGCGGGAGCTGACGGCCGCTGAGCAGGCCGCCGAAGAAGCGCGGATGAAAGAAGAGTCGCTGCGCCTCGCCGAAGGCCAGCGCAAGCGTGAGGAAGCCCAGCGCAAAGCCTTCGCCGGCAACGTGCTCAAGCGCGGCCAGCGTCTCGCCGAGCAGGGCAAGTGGGTTCAGGCCGTGCAGGTGTTCACCAAGTTCGTCAACGACGGCGTCGGCGGTGTGCCCTTCGCGCCCGACTCTGCCGAGGCCTACATCGCCACGTATGGCATCGCCAACGCTCTCGCGCGCGCCGGGCTGCTGCAGTCGGCCGCCAACAAGCTGCTCGAGGTTGTGCGCGCTGGCCCGGAGAAGCTGTTTTTCCAGAAGGCCTTTGAGCAGCTGCGCGACTTGCGCCGCAAGATCAACTTCCGCCCCCCGGAGCTCGAAGACCTGACGCGTTTCTCCGTCGTCGGTAAAGACCAGAAGTTTCAGGACTCCTTTCACTACTTCGTCGGTGAGTTCCTGCACGATTTTGGTCTGAGCACCGAGGCTGGCCCGTACCTCGAGAAGGTCGGCGCAGCGGCAGACGACTACCCACGCGCGCAGTACCTGCTCGGCCTCATCGCCTTTCAGGACGACAGCCTCAGCGTCGCCAACAAGGTCCGCCGCGCCGCGACGGCCTTCCAGAACGCCGTCGTTGCGGGCGAGAAGACGCAGAACCAGGGCATGATCGATCTCAGCTACCTCGCCCTGGCGCGGCTGGCCTACACCTACCAGCAGTACGACGCCGCCATCTTCTACTACCGCAAGATCTCGAAGAACTCGCCAAAGATCGCGCGTGCGTTCTACGAGAGCGGCTGGTCCTACTTCCTCAAGAACGACACCAGCCGCGCGCTCGGCATCTTCCACGCGCTGCACAGCCCGTACTTCAAACACCACTTCTACCCGGAGCTGTGGATTCTTGAGGCCACGATCTACGTCAACACCTGCCACGTGAAGCGCGCCAAGGCCTCGATCGAGCGCTTCAAGGCCGACGTTATGGTGCTTGGCCCGCCGCTGCGCGACTTCCTCAAACGCCATCGCCGCCCCGAGCAGTTCTATTATGGCGTGGTGCAGGCGGTGAACTCGCCCCGCACCGCGACGCTGCCACGCAAGCTCGCCAGCCCAGTGCTGCAGAACGTCGAGTTCTACAACCTTTACAAGACCGTCAAGCAGATCGGCCGTGAAGAGGTGAAGCTCAAGAAGCGCCTGTCGAGCCTCGGACCGTTTGGCCAGGAGCTGCTCGCGAAGCTGGGTCAGCTCAAGGGCGAGCGCATCGCTGAGGCCGGCGTGGTCGTGCAGCGCACGCTGCGTCAGGTGCAGAAGGAGATCGACGAGTATCAGGATCGCCTCGCCGAGCTGACCATCGACTTGGCGGAGAAAGAGATCGAGGCGCTCGACGCCAAGATCGACAGCACGAAGAAGAAGACCAAGCTCGGCAAGCTCGTCGAGCAGCAGGGCTCCGTCGCGATCGCTGGCTCAGACACCATGATCTGGCCGTTTGAGGGCGAGTTTTGGAAAGACGAGATTGGCGCCTACCGTTCGTTCGTGAAGAGTCAGTGCCGCGAAGACCAGTAGGGTTCCGATCCTGGATCCCCGGTCAGCCACGGCGCTGACCACCGGCCCGGCTACCGCCGTGGACCTACCCAAGTGAGGAGTCGAGGCCTCACTGAATCGAAGCTCCCCCCGCTTCGTCGTCTCCTGCAGGGAGTCAGGCTTGGGGGCGGAGCGAAGCAGAGGAAGAGCTAGATGTTCAACCGCTCCATCACACGTCTCGCTGTTGCCATGATGGCGACCGCTCTCCTACTGCCCTCGCTCGCGGAGGCGCAAGCGCCGATCGACGTCGGTGCGGGTGCCAAGAACAAGAAGGCCGAGAAGAAGGCCTCCTTGTTCGAAGACACGCTCAAGAAGGACAAGAAGAAGAAGGAGCCGGTCGACCCGAACAAGGTCGTCAAGGGCACGTTCGACTACGAGAAGCTAGAGGCGTTGTCGTTTGACGCCCGGGCTCGTGCGCTGCAAGCCCAGAAGAGCAAGGCGCGGCAGAGCTTGATCCTGACCATGGAGCAGCTCGTCGCGCGCAAGGGTGGCGGTGGCCGCTACAAGCAGATGGCCGGCATCTACTTCCGTTTGGCGGAGACGTATTGGGGCGAGACCCACTACCAATACCTGCTCGCCCGCGGCAAGTATGACGAGCAGATGGACGCTTTTGACAAGAAGCTCCGCTCCACCAAGCCCACAGAGCCGGTCGAGAACTACCAAAAGTCGATCGAGTACTACGAGAAGGTGCTGCGCGAGTTTCCGAACTACAAGCGCATCGACGAGGTCATGTACCGCCTGGGTAAAGCCGCGCTGAGCCAGGGCAAAGCCCTCGGCGACAAGGTGCTGAGCAACAAGGGTGTGCAGTACCTCAACCAGTTGGTGCAGAAGCATCAGCAGAGCCGCTACATCTCGAACGCGCACTTGGCCTTGGCCGAGCATTTCTTCGACAGCAACAACCTGACGCTGGCGAAGATGAACTACGAGCAGATCGTGCAGAACTACAAGAGTTCGCCGATGTTCAACTACGCGCTCTATAAGCTGGGTTGGGTCTACTACAACCTCCGCGAGTTCCGCCGTACGGTCGAGACGTTCCAGGCGGTGGTGCGCGAGATCTCCAAGCTCAAGGGCAAGGCGTTGAGCTTCAAGGAGCAGGCGCTCAAGGACCTCGTGCCCGCCTATGCCGAGCTTGAGCGTGGTTGGCCGGAGGCGAAGTCGTATTTCGCCAAAGTTGAGGGCGAGGCGCAGATGTGGCGGCGGTTGGAGCGCTTGGCTGCGATCTACGTCGCCAACGACAAGCAGGACCTTGCGATCGAGCTGCACAGCCACTTCATCGACTCAAAGCCGACGGACAAGCGCTGCGTGAACTGGTGGGAGACCATCATCGACATCTACCTCGGGCTTGAGGAGTTCGGCGGCATCGAAGGCGCGATTCGCAAGTTCCTCGCCTTCACCGATGAGCGCACCAGCGCTTGGGTCGCGGCCAACAAGAACGACGAAGAGGCCATGGAGAAGGCCGCAGAGCTTGGCGAGAAGTACCTGCTCTACATGAGCAACCACTTCCACCAGAAAGCCCAGAAGATGGAAGACGAGACCAAGAGCCTCGAGGCGGCGCGGCCGTTCTATGCGAAGGCCGGCGCGGACTACAAAGAGTTCGTGCGCCGCTACCCGAACAGCAAGAAGGCCTACATCGTCAGCTTCTACTACGCTGAGATTCTCTACACGCAGATGAAGGACTACGAGGGCGCGCGTGAGCAGTACAAGCGGGTTATCGCCCGCGACAGTAAGGGTCAGTACCTCGAGGACGCGGCGCTCGGGGTCATCTACTCGGTGGAGAACCTGCTGAAGCAGGCGCGCTATCGCTACAACTACGAGAAGAACGTCTGGATCAAGGACGAGACGGCGCCGCCGCTGATCGCGGTGAGCACGTCGGAAGGTAGGTCCAGCGTGACCTCGACCAAGAAGTCCAAGGATGACGAGGTCAGCGAAGAGGAGATCAAGGGCGCCTCCGTGCCTAAGAAGCGCCAAGAGCTGCACGCTTTGGAGAAGGACTTTGTCGACGCCGCCGACAAGTACGTCGCGCTCATGATCGAGCTGCGAAAGACCAAGCCGAAGGGCTGGCAGAAGAAGGGCAAGGATGTGCCGGGTATCATGTACCTCGCCGCCGCGACCTACTACGAGCGCGGTCAGTACCCGAAAGCCGTCGAGCGTCTGGAGATCGTCTTCAACTACGACAAGGCGCGCATCGAGTCGGAGATCGCGGTCAAGACGCTCATCGATATTTACGCCCGCCAGAAGCACTGGGTGAAGATCGAGGAGTGGGCGCGCAAGATGCTCGATCGCCGCAAGAATCAGCTCTTCAAGACCAAGGACCTGCGCAAGTACGTCGCCATCAGCGTTGGCGAGCAGGCCCGCGAGCTCGCGGAGCGGAAGGATTTCGACGGCGCTCACGCCAAGTACGACACCATCCTGCGCGAGTTCCGGCGCGACGAGCCCGAATTGGCGGCGGTTTCGCTGTTCAACAAGGCCGCCATCTACGAGATCCAGAAGGAAGAGAAGAAGGCGATTCAGACCTACGAGCGCGTCGTCAAAGAGTTCAAGAAGAGCAAGGTGGCGCCTGAGGCCATGTTCAACATCGGCATGATCTACGAGGCCCAGACCCAGTTCCAGGAAGCGGCGGACTCGTTCCTGCGCATGGCGTCGATTCGTAAGAACGCCGACGCTGCACAGGCCCTCATCAACGCTGGCGCCATCCTCAAGGCGCTGCGCCAGCCTGACCAAGCGGTGAAGGCCTTCTCGGCGTTCATCAAGCTGGTGCCGAAGATCGAGGCGGGTCCCGATACGGAGCGTCTGCGGGCGCTCGTACCGGACGCGCAGCTGGAGATCGGTCGTGTCTGGGAGGACGCAGGCGACCTGAACAAGGCGAACAAGGCGTATGGGATCGTCGCCAAGAAGTTCGGCGCACGGCCCGAGCTCCAGGTCGAGGCGATCGGTCGGATGCTGAAGCTCATGGTCGCCGAGGACGCGGCGCGGACCAAGCCGAAGAACAAGGCGAAGATCATCAAGGCCATCGACGCCATCAAGGTTGCGTTTGAGCAGCCAGGTGCGCGCAAGGGCAACGCCGCGTACTACTTTGCGATGGGGCTCTTCCAGAGCGCTGAGTTTCTCTACAACGACTTCAAGAAGCTGAGCCTCAAAGATGTGAAGAACGCGAGCCTGCTGAAGGGGATGCTGGAAAAGCAGGCCATCGCGCTCAAGAAGGCCGAGGTCGCGTACTTCGGTGTCATCGACGCGACGGCCGCCGGCCAGGGCAAGGACTACGCCGCTTGCGCAGCGTTCAAGGTCGGGCTGCTCTACTACACCTTCAAGGAAGACCTCTTCAACGCGCCGCTGCCCAAGCAGGTCGAGCGCGCCGTTGACGCTGGATTCCCGGAGGTTGAGGAGCGCTACCGCCACGCCATCGAGCAGGTCGCCGCGCCCATCGAAGAGCAGTCACTCGTCGCGCTGCGCGGCGCGATTCGCACCGCGCACAACCTTGGCGCCTACAACACGTGCTCGCGTCAGGCGGGTGAGTACGCCGCCAAGGTGAACCCCGACGAGTACCCGACGGTGGAGAAGGATCCGAACCTGCCCAAGGCGACGACGGCGCTCAACCCGAACAAGACCACGAACACGTCGACGTCGGCTGCGTTCATCACGCGCGTTCGCCGCGGCAAGTTCACCGTGGACTTCAAGCCAAGCACCATTCAAGTGAAGCAGAAGAAGGCCGCCAAGCGGCAGTAGGGCAGCTGCGTCACGCGTGACGCCAACCGCTCCTGACCTTCGCTAACGACCCGCTCACCCACAAGGGACCCTGTCATGAAGCTTCGCACTACCCAGCTCCTCCACTCTGGTCGACCCCGTCGACGCCTGCACGCTCCGGCGTCGCTCGTCCTGCTGGCCGCGGTCGTCGTAGCCTCGCCGGCCTTCGCGCCGACCGCGTTCGCTGCCGACGGCGAGTACCTGCCCACGCTGCAGGTCAAGGCACAAGACGCCTACCGCAAGGGGTTGGAGGCGGCGCTTCGACCGCTACCGCCGTGCGATCCGTTCCGCATGGTCAACCGCAAGGGCAAGGACAAAGACGGCAAAGACGTAGAGGCCAGGGGTTGCTGCCCGCTTGGCTTCGCTAGCCTCGGCGATCGCTGCGTTCGCATCGCCCCGGCGACGTGCGCGCGAGTCGCCATCGAGAACCCGGACGCGTGTCGCCTCACGCAGTGCGCCAAGTACGTCCGTGAGGTCGAGATCGACTCACTCGACAAGAAGGGCGCCAAGATCCCGAAGCTCGACAAGAAGGGCAAAGCCATCGAAGGCGAGTTTGAGAAGACCAAGAAGGAAGAGGCCTGCGAGCCCTGGAAATCAACCGGAGAGCGGGATCTGACCTGCGAGCTCGACACGTACGAGTGCAAGAAAGAAGAGATCGCCTCCGGTCCCGTCCGCTGGTGTTCGGACTTCATCAAGAAGATCGCCACGCCTGATCCGGCCGACGAAACCAAGACCATCGATAAGTTCTTTCAGTGCTCGCCAGGGTCCGACGCCTGCGAGATGGTCGTGCGCGAGTGCTCGGGCAAAGAGCTCACGACCAACAAGAGCCTGTTTGGCGACCGCGCGCCGTGCAAGATCGGTGAGTGGGTCGACCAGAAGGACGGCGGCAAGTGCAAGCCCTACACCTGCCCAGCGCAGTGCAAGACGGACGATGGACGCTGCGCCGCCTGCGGCCCTGACTACGTCGGCGCCGCGCAGAGCTTCGAGATCGCGCACAAGGCCGACGGTCATTTCTACGAGGCGTTTTTCAACCACGGCATGGCCTTGGAGCGTCTGGGCAAGTACGCCGACGCGGTCCTCATCTACCAGCAGGCCCGAGAGATCGAGCCGGCCAACGCGCGCGAGCGCAAGCTGCGTCTGTCGTCGCAGGGCTACATGGCGCGCGCGAAGCTGGCGGAGGGTGGTCGGTTCGCTGAAGCTGGTAACGTCACGAAGGCCAAGGAGCTGCGCGACCAAGCGCGCTCGATCTGCGAGAGCATCCGTGGTCAGGATCCGGACAACACAGTCGCCAACAACACGCTGGCGCAGTACTGGCTCGACAACGGCAACCTGCAGCTCGCCGAGAACTTCGTGAAGCAGGTGCTGCGTGTGAATCGCGAAGACACCGTCGCGCTCAACATCCGTGGTCTGGTCAACTTGCGCACCAACAAGAATGAGATCGTGCGCTGGATCCTCGAAGAGAAGGTGCTCGCCCTCGACCCCGCCAACCCGGAAGGCTACGCCAACCTGGGCCTCGCTTTTGTGCGCCTTGGCCAGCTGCCCAAGGCGGTCGTGGCGTTCGAGCGCTCCGTAAAACTCAAGCCGAAGTCGGTGCCGGCGCGCTTGAATCTCGGCGCGATCTACATCGAATACCTGAACTACGAGCAGGCCGAACGCCAGTACAACCACGCGTTGAAGCTAGAGCCCGAGAACTTGGAGGCGCTCGTCGGCTACGCGCTCGCGTTGGAAGGGCGCCGCAAGCCCAAAGAGGCGGCCGGTATCTACGAGAAGGTGCTGTCCAAGGATCCCAAGCGCGCAGCCCTCATCACGCGACTGGCGATCATCTACGAGAAGGCGCCTTTCAATGACGGCACCAAGGCCATCGCCTACTGGAAGCGCTACCGCAAGCTGGCGGACCTGCCGAGCCAGGCCGAGACCAAGGCGAACAAGGACGCGACGGAGGTTGCGCTGAAGGCGGCGATGGCGGCCAAGGTCCCGCGGCGCGGCGCCAAGCGCGAGGCCGTGCTCGAAGCCCGGGCAAAGGCGGTGGCGGCGGCGACGAAGGCCAAATCTCTGTGGAAGAACGTGCTGGCGATCGACTCCCGTATTCAGGCCATCGAGATGGGCCAGAAGATGGAGAAAGAGGCGCGCGACAAGGAAGGCAAGGGCAAGGGCAAGCCCAGCACCTAGCGGCTAGGGTGCCTCCCGCGCGTCAACCGCGGCGGGCAGCAACGCGACAAAGAAGCGGCCGTCATCTCGTGTTGAGGTGGCGGCCGCTTCTTGTCGTACGCCGCACCGGGCGTGCAAGCGGCGGGCCTCGATCATCGTTTCGTCCATGACGGTAGACCAGGCAGTCTCGCGAAC
>CALGHC010000894.1 GCA_937915965.1 uncultured Myxococcales bacterium | reverse complement strand
AGCGGACGTCCAGGCACCGGCCACAGCAGCCGCTGTGGCCGCTGGCGCGCAAGGCAAGAGCCGGACCGCCTACCGGGGACCTGCCTCGGTCTCGCGCGAAGGCTGGCGCATCAACACCGGGTTCTCGGATTCGCAGGGGCAGTCGATGACGCGGCTGCGCGCGGCGGACGTCAACCACATCTACACGGCGGTGATCTCGCCCGAAGGTCGACCGATCGGTCAGCTCGACAAACTCGAGCGCGGCGACATGCACGGCTTCCTGATCGCGATGGATCTGCGGCAGGCGTTCTACGCGGTCGCCGATGGCCCGGCGCGCACCGGGGCCGACGCCCGCGACCTGCGTTTCGAGCCAGTACAGGGCGGCGATCACGCGCTGATCGCCGTCTTTCAACCCACGGGTGGTGTCGCTCACACGGTGTCGAGCCCGGTTGTGGTCCAGGGCGCGCTGCCGTCGGTGCGCGGTCCGGGCCTCGCGAGCCTCGACCGGCGCAGCGGTACCGGCGACTCACCGGTCGTCCTGGTCAGCGCCCCACCGGCACCGACAGTCGGTCAGGAGGTTCGCTTGAGCCTTCACGATATCAACGCCCACGGGAAGGCCGGCAGCGCGATGCGGCCCCCGTTCGCCGCCATCTACGACGCGCGCTTGGGGATGGGCGCGGTCATCGAGTGGCCCCACGCCGGCCCGGCGACCTGGACGCCTGACGTCGCTGGCGACTTCCTCGTGTTGATTCCACCGGATCGGGATGATTCGCCGTGGACCTTCCGCCTGACGGTCGTGGCGGCCAAACCGGGCGACAATCCGGCCACAGTGTCGCCGCCCCAATCGAGGTGACCGTGAACCTGTACGACGAGCTCTCCTGGCGGGGCCAGATCCACCAGGTCACCGACGACACGCTCGCTCGCGGCGCGCTCGATGCCGGCGACGGCGGCATCCGCGCCTACATCGGCTTCGACCCGTCGGCCGACAGCCTCCACGTCGGCTCACTCGTGCCGATCCTGGCGCTTCGTCGCTTGCAGGTCGCGGGTCACACGCCGATCGTGCTGGTCGGCGGCGCGACCGGGCTGATCGGCGACCCAAGCGGCAAGAGCGAAGAGCGCAACCTGATCAGCCGCGAGCGAGCCGAAGCCAACGCGGCCGCCCTGACGCGTCAGCTCGCCCACTTCGTCAACTTCGACGGCCCCAACGCCGCCATCACGGTCGACAACCTCGGCTGGCACGGGCAGCTACATCTTCTTGATTTCCTCCGCGATATCGGAAAGTTCTTCTCCGTTAACGCGATGATTCAGCGCGACTCGGTGCGCAACCGCCTCGACCGCGACAATACGGGGATCTCATTCACTGAGTTCGCCTACATGTTGCTTCAGGCCTATGATTTCTATCATCTCTACAAAGAATTCGGCTGCCGCGCCCAGCTCGGCGGCTCGGACCAGTGGGGCAACATCGTCTCGGGCATCGACCTGATCCGCGGCCATGGGCTGGGTGCCGACGCGCCGCCATTCGGTCTGACGATGCCGCTGGTCACCAGCCGCAGCGGCGCAAAGTTCGGCAAGACCGAAGCCGGCGCGGTCTGGCTCGACGCGGCGCGGACGAGCCCGTACGCCTTCTACCAGTTCTGGTTCAACAGCGACGACGAGGACCTGGGCCGCTGGTTGCGCACCTTCACCTTCCTGGGCCGCGAAGAGATCGAGGCGGTCGAGGTGCAGCACGGCGCTAGTCCGCATCAGCGCGAAGGCCAGCGCCGATTGGCCGAGGAGTTGACGGTCCTGGTCCATGGCAAGGACGGCCTCGCCGCCGCCCAACGGGCCACAGCGGTGCTCTTCGGCGGCGAACGAGGCGACCTGAGCGCCGCCGAGCTGGTGCGTATCTTCCATGACGGCGGCGTCGCGCAGACCCGCGTGGACCCTCAGACCGGCGGCGGCATCTCTCTCAAGGCCCTGCTCGTCGGCGACAGCCCGGGACACGCGTTCGCGTCGGGCTCCCTCGCCAAGCAAGCCCTCAAGAGCGGCAGCGTGTCCGTCAACGGCGCAAAGGTCGGTCCCGGCATCGGCGATGTGCTGGCCGCCGATCAGCTGATCGAGGGGCGGCTGGCGATCGTCCGCGTCGGTCGCAAGCAGCGCTTTCTGGTGCGGGTCGAGGGCGACGCCTGACCATATCCGACTCCGAACAGGCGGCATGTGGGCCCGAGAGGCGGTCAGGCGTCTAGGGCGTGGCCGGACAGGGACGCACGGCGGCGATCGCGTGTTGCGCATCAAACGCTTCGCCGATCAACTGCAAGACAAGGCAGTCGGCGCGGGCGTCCTCGCCCTTCAGCGCCCGCGACAGATCGGCATCGATGAGGCTGACGGCAGTCACAGCCGCTGGCCACGGCGCGCGGGCGACGACCGCACCGACGCTCGGGGCGGAGGACGAGGCCGACGCCGGGCCCAGCAGGTCGACCTGCACGGCTACAACCACGAGGCGCCGGCCCACCCGACGAAGGACGAATGAGAGCGGGCCGTCGGCCGCCAAGCCAGCCGCGATCGCCACGGGCTGCAGCTGGTCGGCGACTGTGGCGTAGGCCGCGGCGTTGACTACCGGCAGGCTCAGGACGGTGCGTGCCGGCGGCGGCGACGCGGCGCGATCCAACGCCGGCGCCAGACCGACCACCCGGCGCTCGTCGAGCTCGATCGCGACGCCTCCGTCGGCGGCGAGATGGCTGCGGATGAGCCGGCCGCCGCTGGATACGCGCAGCTCGCCTGCCACAAAGCGGTCCGGGTAGCCGGCGACCGGGTCGAGCCGAACCTGCCACCGCAGCTGTATATCCGCGCGAGCGAGCGTGACCTCCAGTGGCTGACCAGCGTCGCCAGCGCGCATCGCCTCAAGCCGCACCGTAGCGTCGGGCAGGTCAGCGAGGCGACTGAAGCTCAGCCATGCAGCGAGGGTAGCCACGACGGCGGCCTCATCCGGCATGCAGCGTGCTTGTACGGGGCCGGAACGCGCCACGCAGCCGCGGCCGACCTGCGATACCTGCACGCCCTGGCCAGCCAACACCAGCGTCGGCCGCCAGGACGCGTCGACGTGGAGGCGATCGGCGCGCTCGTAGACGCCGACGCGACGCAGCCAGGTGTGGCTGCCGACGGCGAAGGCGGCGCCGAGGCGCTCGCTCAAGCGGCCGGCGGTAGACAACAGGGGCACCTCGGCGTCGTCGAGCGAGAGAGCGACGGCGGGCGCTTGACCACGCGAGGCCGACGGCGCGGCGGAGGACGGCGTGACGGCGGACGGCATGACGGCGGACGGCATGACGGCGGACGGCGTGACGGCGGACGGCGCAACGACGGCCGCGCCGTCACGGTCGGCCAGGGTCGCCGACGAGGCCGAGGCTGGCGGGGCGACGGCCAGGCCCGACGACGAGACGGGCGCAGCAGCCGCCGGG
>CALGHC010000893.1 GCA_937915965.1 uncultured Myxococcales bacterium | reverse complement strand
CTTCGAGTCCGCGATCCCTCCGAAGGTTGCCGGGAAACGGAAGTGGATGGTCTTGGGCGCTTGCACCAGGTTGCCCGGTATCTTGCTGAGCATGTCGAGGAAATACGCTTGGCCGATAGCGCAACCGGCAACAGCGTCTTTGTGTGACCAGCCTGCGCGGACGTACGGCAGCGCCTGGAGGTTGGTCGGGGGGGTCATCTCCTTTCGCGAAAAGCGCGTAGGCAGCCGGATGTCGACGGGCTGTCCGTCGTCGAGCTTGGTCACCCCCTTGGACTCGAAGTCTCCGGGTATGCTGATGAACGTGCCGGGGACTCCGCCGTTCTGATAGGCGCTGATCGCGGCCTGCCAGCCCTCGTCCTTGGTCTTGTCCTTGAGGAAGTGGAGGTTGGCTGCGGCCTTGAGGCGTACGCCGAACTCCTGAGCGACCTCGGAGACGCAGCTCTTCTCCTTGGCGTCGGTCGATGCGGCCAGGCACTTGGCCTCGGCGGAGAGCGTCGGGACCTTGGTGCAGTCCGCGTCCGTGTCGCAGGGCACCTGGCACTGGCCACTGCCCTTGTCACACTTGGCGGCGCTCGTGCCGAGCTGCAGTTCGCAGGCAGAGTCCAGGTTGCACGGCGCCGTGGCGGCGATCTGCCGGTACGACAGACCGTCACACTGCACGAACGGCTTGCCGTCGAAGCTCAAGTTGGACTTGTCGACCTTGCCGTCCTTCGGTGGTGGACACGCGATCTTGTTCATGTCGGCGTCCAGACAGAACTCAATGGTCTGCGAGGTCGGCGCCTTGCCATCCAGCTTGGAGTCAAAGTAGTGCCACCGGTCCTGGACAACCAGGGTGACCTTGTAGTGCGAGATCCGCTCGGTCAGCTCCTTGCGGAACTCGTCCTTGGTGTACTTCTCCCGCCAATGGAATGGATGCGCCAACTTGGCGGCCTCACATCCGTCCTTGGTTCCAGAGATCGGATGGCACGCGTCACGCACAGCGTACAGCGGAGCGAGGGCGAGGCCGGAGCAGTTGGGCCAATCGGTCGCCTCGGGGCATTTGTCCATGGGATCGTTGTGCGGGGAGCACGTCATGTTGTCGAGGATCACGTTCACATCGCCCTTGGGGGCGGTACCGGAATGGTCGTCCTCGAGGCCGGCGTAGACGACCAGCAGGGCGGTGTTTGCCACATGGAAGGAGGGCGCGCCGGTGATGCCGGAGCCTCCACCCTGGCCGGCGTGACCCAGCCCTGTGACGTGGGGCATCGCCGCCCAACTCGGCGACCACCTCACATTGTCGTAGCTGCGGCCCTCGTCGCGAAACAGTTGGGGGTTCTTTCCGTCGGCGTAGTACCACCTGACTTGACCATAGCTCCAGTAGCCTTCGGCGAATGACTCCCAGTCTTCGCTGAACTTCTTGTTCTTCTTGCCTTTGCCCTCGGCTTCGAGCTCGATCTTGACGGTCGGCCATTGGCAGTCCGCGTCGCTGCCGATCATCTTCTTGGTGAGCGAGTAGCTGATGTCCAGCTCCTCCGCGCACGTGTAGTCCTCGTTGGAGCACAACGAGTTGCCGCAGCCGGTGGACCAGAGCAGCAGCGGAAGCGCAACACCAAGCAATCGGTGCGCAGACCTTGATGTGTTGGTCGCGGTGTGAACGTTCATTTCGTACCTCCGGGCCCGCCCAAGGCTAAGGGTTGAAGCAGGCCTTGTACGCCGCGTTGCAGTTCTGTTCGGACCCGAAGCAGCTCATGTCGGCCGCCTTGCAGGTCGATGTCGGGGACTTCTCGGTCGCCGCGCACGTCAGCTTCGGCACGCGGGCTCCGCCGCAGGCGAGCAGGTCGCCGACGTGCTGGTACGACGTCGGGTCGAGGACGTCCTGCGGGCAGGCCGCCAGGCAGCTCGCGTACTGCAGCCCAAGACCCGCCAGGTTCAGCGGCTCGCAGCCGAGCCGACACGACGCCAGATCGGCACAGGTGGCCTGGGACTGCTCGCTGCCGATACACGCCTCGACCTTGGCCGGGCACTTGCTCTGGACGCACTCTCCATCCGCACAGCTGGTGATGCAGCCCTGGAACTCGGACCACGCCGTCTTGGCCGCTGCCGACACGAAGGGCCCACCTGCGGTGCACTTGGCCATGCAGGCGATCTCGCTGGCGTTGGTCGGGATGCCGTTGGGCGCACAGGCGCTGATGCAGGGCCATGCCGCCTGTGTGCAGGTCAGCGGGCACGCCGCGTCCTTGCCATCGCAGTCCTGGTCCTTGCCGTCGCCGCAGACCTCGCCCTTGTCGGGCGACACGGCCGGGTCGCTGTCGTTGCAGTCCTTGCCCGCTGGGGAGCCGTCCTTGTCCAGGTCGATCTGGTCGAATTCCACCGACGGCAGCTCGACGTTGGCCGGGGGCGCTGGCAGATCGCCCGGGTCGATGGGCTGCGCCTGCACGGGGACGGGCACGGTGAGCGGTGTGGCCTTGACCGCCACCGGGACCACCCCGCCACACGCGGCCAGGCAGCCCGCTGCGCTCTGGAAGTCGAGCTTGCTCGGGTCCAGGTTGTTGTCGACGGGCTTGCCGAGATCGAAGACACGACTTGCGTACACCGAGCCGGCCACGGCCGTCGGTTTGTCTGACACCGGCGTGCCAGCGGGCGCCGTCTGGTAGTCCATCACGACGCGCACGTGGGCGAGGTCGAGCGGAACCAACGCGCACATGCCCATCTCGCCCTTGTTGTCGTAGAAGTGGCCTCTCAGTTCGATGTTGCGCTCCGTCTTGAACTTCTGCGAGCGCCACACCACGTCGTGTCCGGCGGGCGCGCTGAGGGTCAAGCTGCCGACCATCGCGCAGCCGTACTTCATCGGCTGGGCCACCGCGGCCTCGGAGAAGTGGGGCAGTTTGGCGGCGCAGGTCCAGCCGCTGGGGCCCTTGGCGACCGTGCACTTGGCCGACCCCGACCAGACCCCCGTCTTCTCGTCGCGCGAGATGACGTCCAGCTGGGCGCCGGCGGCGTACGCGGCCGGCAGCGTCGCTGCCAACGTCGGACTCAGCTTGAAGTCGACGCTGGCTGGCTTGTCCTTGGCCAGCTGTAGCGCCTCGCCGCTGTCGCCGGTCAGCGACACGTGGCTGCTCGCCAGCTTGAGCATGGCCGCACCGGTGCCGCCCATGTCGGCGGGCACGACCGGCTCGGGCATCATGGCCGCCGCGTTTGCGCGCAGCTGACCGGCGCCGGTGACGAGGTCGCGGTCCAGGTCGATCGACGCCGCGGCCATCGTGACCTTGCCGGTGTACGCCTTGCCGCTCGCGTCGACCACGCTGCCGGCGGGGATCTGCACGGCCACCGCGCTGGCGGCGAGCTTGCCGCCGTCGGCCGCCGCGAACGTCTCGACCTTCTCGTGCTTCTGCAGCACCAGCCGCAAGCCGCCCAGCGCGCGCATCGGGTCGAGCAACATCGACGTCGAGGCGTGGCCCGGCGCGCTGGCGGTCAGCACGGGGCTGTTGTCGATGGCGATACCGGTCAGTTCGACCGAAGTGCCGTCCACTTTCACGGTCGTGGCGCCGACGGTCACGGTGGCCCCGGGGATGGCGTTGCCGCCGGCGTCGGTGACGGTCACCGGGACCTTCAGCTTGGTCGCGGTGTCGAGCACGTTGACCGCCATGCCCTTGGTGCCCCCGACCTCGACGGGCGGCTTGGGCTGGATGGTGTCACCACCCGTTCCGGCGTCTTCGCTGGCCGTCGCGTCGTCGCCGGTGGTCGTGTCGGCGACGGCAATCGCGTCATCGACCGACGAGCCGTCGTCTGCCGTTCCCCCGGCGTCGCCGCCCGAGCCGGTGTCGGTCGGGCCCCCGTCCGTCGCGCCGCCATCAACCACCGCGCCGTCAGAGGCGCTCCCCCCACTGTCGGATTTGTCGCCCTGGTCGTCGGAGCAGCCGATCAGCGCGCTGCAAAACAGCGCAGTTAGCAAGGGCCGCCGCGTCCAGGGAAGGCTTTGCGGGTCGAGATTCATGTCCACCTCGAGTGTGAGCGGATCCGTCCAGGGGAATCGCGATGTGAGGCGCCTTTATCCTGTGTGGACCGAGGCGACATGCGATTTCTCACGTCGCAACCGCCCGCTCCAGCAGAGCGATGGCATGTGCTTGTAATGGCCAGCAAATCCTGCGCGCGGAGATCAGTGGAGAACCTGCGTAGTTCGCGAGTATCCGTCACAGGCTCGTTCAGCAGTACCGGAGGGCCAACCGGCGTGCTCTCGGCTGGCGAGCCAATGGGCCAGACATCGAGCAGGGCGACCGGCTTGCCGGCCGCGTCAGAGGGCGCGTCGAAATCGACTTGGCGGCGTAGAGCGCCCGGTCGGCGCGCTCGAGCACCGAGTCGATCGTCTCCGACATGTCGCGGGCGGCGACGCCGGCCGACACCGTCAGGGGCAACAGCCTGCCGTCGGCGTCGAGGGGCGAGCGCTCGAAGGCGAGGCGGATGGCCTCGGCGCGATCGAAGGCGCCGCGGGTCGACATGCCGGGGAAGAAGATCGTGAACTCCTCGCCGCCCATGCGCCCGACCGCGTCGTCGGAGCGGACGAAGGCGCTCAGCACCCGTGCGGTCGCCCGCAGCGTGACGTCGCCGACGGCGTGACCCCAGGTGTCGTTGACCCTCTTGAAGTAGTCGAGGTCGAAGGCCGCGACCGCCAGTGCCTCGCCTCGGCGCCGCTTCGACAGCCACTCGTCCAACCCCCGCCGGCTCAGCAGACCGGTCAGCGGATCGTATTGGACGAGCTTCTTGAGGCGGGCGACCTCGAGATAGGGCGCGGCGATCCTTGCGATGAGGCTCGACAACTCGAGGTGATGTTCGGAGAACCACTCCGGTCGATCGTGGGTCGCGCCCAGCACGCCGATGCAGCGTCGCTCGGCGAGGAGCAGCGGTACGACGCTCAAGCGGCAGTGGTCTGACGGAACCTGGGCCAAGGTGTTCGAACCGCTGGACTTCCTGGTGAAGCGTTTCCGTTCGAGACGCCCCCCCGCCACTTGATCTCCGATCGCGACGCGATCTTCGGCGCCGCCGTGATCGCTTTCGTGAAGGCGATGGGGACGAAGCCATCCCGGACGGCGTTCAGGAGTCCCTGGCAGAATCCGATCGCGG
>CALGHC010000892.1 GCA_937915965.1 uncultured Myxococcales bacterium | reverse complement strand
TGCACCGAGGCTGGCGGCCGGGTCGTGATTGATCGCTCGGCGGAGCTGGCCGATGCGCCCGGCAACCGCGTCGGTCCGGCGGTATTCGAGCTGCCGGCGGCGGCCGCGATCCGGGCGAACTCGACCGCGATGACCGAGCAGTTCGGGCCGGTGCTGCATATTATCCCGACCGATGGTCACGAGGAGGCGCTGGCGCTCTTCAACGCGACGCCGTACGCGCTCACCGGCGGCGTTTTTGCGCAGAGCCGCGACGACGTCGCGTTCTTCGAGCAACGAGCGGCCTGCGGCAACTTCTACGTCAACCGAACGATCACAGGGGCACGCGTAGCCATCGAACCGTTTGGCGGATTTCGCATGTCGGGGACCGGGCCCAAGGCCGGAGGCCGCGACTATCTCGCCGCATTCTACGCGGTCGCCGGCCAGCCGGCTGAGGATCTTGACGCCGGCCCGGTTCCGGCGTGGCTGGCGCAGGTCGAGACGGGTCGGCCACCACCGGCGATCGACCAGAGGCTGGGCCGCAGTCTCGCACCTCAGTCGGGTCTGCGCGCGGCGGCGGTGCTTCGTCGATCCGCGCGCGCCCTGGCCACTTTGATCGACGTTCGTGGTGCCGCTGCCCTGTCGGGAGTCGCCGCTTGGGCGACGGACCACCTCGCTGGCGAGAGGACCGAGCGCCACGCGAATCGGACCATCCCTGGCCAAGAGAGTTACGACCGCAACAGCCTCGGCCGGGGTGGGATCGTCGTGTTGAGCTGTCGCCGTCGGCCGGGTCCTCACGCGCTGGCTCACGTGGCCGCCGCCATCGCCACCGCCAACCCGGTGCGGGTGATCGCCATTGGCGGCGCGGTCTCTGCGTGGCGCGCTCTCGCTGATGTCTTGCACACGGATGGAGTCGACCGGCGTCTGTTCGACGTCGACGAGGTCAGCGGTCCCGACGCCCTGGGCGTCGCGCTCGCCGATCCCGACATCGCCTCGGTCGTCCTCGACGGGGGGGCGGGCCCGTGGCAGCCGCTGCTCGCCGTCTGCCTGGACGCACCCGCTGGCAGCATGGGACTGCGCCGCCTCTGCTGCCCGACGATCGGAGCGCAGCCTCCAGACTGGCGGGCCTTTGTTCGCGCGCACCTGCACACCCGCAGCGTCGCCGAGAACACGATGCGCCACGGCGCGCCCTTGGCGTTGCGCAGCAGCCAAAGCCCCGTTTCGACGCGCTGACTGCGTACGGGTGGGAAACAATAGCTGATTCGCGTCGCACTGGTTGACACTCCTGGCGAAGGCCTTACCGTCCCAGTGCTGGCGCTCGCTGGCAGTCCCCTCGCCGCGCTGACCCCCACCTCATCGCGCCCGTGTCCCCTGACCAATCGTTTGCCGCAAGGCACCAAGGAGCCGATTCGATGCATACCCTACCAGAACTTCCCTATGCCTATGACGCGCTTGAGCCGCATTACGACGAGCAGACGGTGCGATTGCATCACGACGTCCATCACGCTGGCTACGTCGGTGGCCTCAACACCGCCGAGGGCAAGCTGGCCGCCGCCCGCGCCGCTGGGGACTTCGCCGCCGCCAAGCACCTCTCGCGCGAGCTCGCCTTCCACGGCGCCGGCCACGCCCTGCACTCGACGTTCTGGACGAACATGACGCCCAACGGTGGCGGCGCGCCCAGCGGTGGGATCGCGGCCCAGATCGAGGCCGACTTTGGCGACTTCGCAGCCTTCAAAGGGCAGTTTCTTGCCGTGACGAACAGCGTCGAGGGGTCGGGCTGGGGCCTGCTGGTCTGGAATCGCGACTGGAACAAGCTGGAGATTCTCGCCGCAGAGAAGCACCAGAACCAGGCGCAAACCAACACCGTCGTGCTCATCGCGCTCGACGTCTGGGAGCATGCCTACTACCTGAAGTACCAGAACAAGCGCGCTGCCTGGACAGCCGCCTTCTTTGACCACCTGGTCAACTGGGCCGACGTTTCTGCCCGATTCGCCGCCGCTCGCGGCTGATTCTCGCCCGAGCGGGCCGAGGCGCGCTCGCGAGCGCTTCCGCCATTTGGGCTGGAGCTGCCGATAGTCAGGGTCCGTACAAAGAAGCGCACATGATTCCGCCGGATTGGCTCGGGCCCAATCTTCACAGATTGCAACTGGACAGCCACGGCTCCAGCGCACAGGATGGCAGATTGCGCGCCGCCAAGGTGTGCTGGGGAGCATCAGTTGAGCATCGTCATCGTCGACGACAACCACGAGAGCCGATTCATGCTCGAGGCGCTGCTCGAAGAGGCAGGCTACGAGAACGTCGTCGGTTTGCTTGACGGCGCCGCGCTGCTGGCCCATCTGGGTCTGGTTGACGGTGGCTCGGCCGATCCCGTGGCGGCCGCGCGCAAGGTCGACTGTATCCTCGCCGAGGCGGTTTTGCCGGACATCGACGGCGTCTCTCTGTGCCGAGCCCTCAAGCGCAATCGCGATGTCGCCGCCATTCCCGTCCTGCTTTTGACCGCGCGGCTGGTTCCGGCCGACTCGAAGGAGTACGGCGTCGCTGCAGCGTTTGACGCCGGCGCGTACGACTATCTGCGCAAGCCGGTCAACCGCTTGATGCTGCTGCATCGTGTTGCAACGGCCGTCGCGCTCAAGACGGCGCTCGACGACTGTCGCGCGCTCTGGTTGGAGAGCCGGGAGCTCAAGCGCAAGGTCGCCGCGCTGCGCAATCGCCTGACCGAACAGGAGATGGACCCCAACAGCGGTCCCATCCACGGCGGTCGCTTTGACGCCCTCCTTGAGATCGAGTGGGACCGCGCACGCCAGCTGGGCGACGCCGTCTCTGTCTTGTTGATTCAGGCCGAGGTCGACACGGTCGGCCGTGCTCCACTGGAAGAGCCCAGCTACGGCGCGCGTTGTCGCGAGGTCGCGACCCTGATCGCCGAGGCGGCCCGCACTGCCCAACACACTATCGTGGTGCAGGTCGGGCCCTTGAGGTTCGCTGTTTTGCTCCGAGGTACGCGTCTGCCGGATGCGTCGCGTGTCGCCATGCGGATCGCCGAGGCCGCCGAGGCCCTGTCAACGACGCTGACGGAGGCCCAAGTGGGCTCGTTGGCGGTCTGCGTTGGAGTGGCCAGCAGTGATCTCGAGCCTGGCGCCGGCATGTACGGGGTGCTCGAAGGCGCCAGCAGCGCGCTGGATCGCGCTCTGGCCGCTGGAAGAGGCAGGGTGATTGTCGCGGAGCCGGAGCTCCCTTCAGGTGAAGCAGGCAAATCGCCTCTGACCTTCGCCTAGCGCCGTCGATTCCTGAAATTCGGCCTGCTGCTGGCTCTACTGCCGGCTCTACCGCCGGCTCTGCTGCCGGATCTGCTGCCGGCTCAGGCGTCACCTGGGACGCCGGCACGCCTGCGCCAGCCAAGCGCGACCAGCCCAAGCAGCAACGTCATCAGCAGCGCGCTGGCAGAACCCCTGTGGCCCGCCTGGCACGAGGACGCCGGCGCGTCGTCAGTGAGGGCAATCGCGCCACCGCCCTGCCCGCCCGCGTCGGCGTTGGCGACGCTGCCAAGGAAGCAGGCGCCCAGCGTGGCCGAGGTCGGGAAACAGGCGTAGTCGGTCGCGCTGCAAGCCCCACCGGTTGGGTCACAGGGCTCAAGGCAGCGTTTCTGCATCCCCGTCATGGAGTGCTGCTGGCAAAAGAGAGTGACACACTCCTGGTCCGCGGCGCACGCCTCGCCGATTCCCTTGGCGCCCTGCGGCTCGCAGGCGCCGGCCGCGGTAGCGTCGTCAGGACGTTGGCACGCCTCGCCAGGCCCACAGTCGCCCACTCCCGTCGCGACGTCGCACGCTCCGGTGCATGCGCCGTCGCGGCACATGCGCGACACACACTCGCCGTTCGAGGCGCATCCGCCGCCCTTGACGACGCAGGTCTCCTTGGCACCCGGGTAGCAGATCCATCCGACGCTGGTATCGGTGCATCCCATGCCGCACGGACACGCGCCGGGGTTGGCTGGCTCACAGGATTCCGAGCAGAACTGCTGTCCATCGCCGCCGACACAAAGCTCGCCGTCACATTGGGCGCTGTCCTTGCACTCCGAGCCGGTCGGCCATTTCTCGGTGCCCGGCAAGCAGCCCTGGATGCCGGCGGCCTGTTTGACGCACTGGAAGCCGGCGTCGCAGCTTCCGGGCCCATCACACGGGTTTCGGCAATAGCCGATGGTCTCGCTGAGTTTGTTCTTCATGCACAACCCAGACTTGCACTCCTCGGGGGCGTTGCACTCTGCTCCAAGGGCCACGAGTGGAGACGGCACGCACGCTCCGTACCAGCCCGGTGGAACGGCTTCGCAGGCCTCGGTGTCGGTACAGCCCGTGCCCGCCGCAGGGTTGCACTTGACCCGGCAGACCCCTTGCAAGCAGAGCAACGTCTCGCACTCGCTGGAATCGGTGCACGCTTGCCCTACCTTCTTCTTCTCGGGTGGATCCGTCGGGCCGCCCTGGTCGGGCATGCACGCTCCTTTGCCGCCGCCATTCTGGTAGCCGTAGCACGCAAAGCCATCTGGGCAGTTCGCCTGGTTTGTCTGGCAGAACTGCGAGCAGTAGCTCTGCACGCCGAAGGGCTGGCAAAACAAACCAGTCTTGCAGTCGCCATCGGCCGAGCAGGTGCCGCCCAGCGCGGTCTGGCCGCTCGCTCCCATGGGCCCCCACGCGCACTTTCCGCCCTGGCAGACATACTTCGCCGAGTAGTACTCCTGGCCCGTCTTCTTGTTCTTCGAGTTGACGTAGGGGCAGTCGGCGTTGGAGTTGCACGTATAGCTGCCCGATTTTGGGTTGAGAAAGCACGCCGTCTTCTTGTCGTCGGCGTTGAGCGTCGCCGATACGCCGTAGGGCCAGACGTTCGGCGCCATCGTCGGCGGGTCGCTCTGGCTCCAGCCGCCGAGCATGTGTTGCGCGCCGAAAAAGTGGCCCTCTTCGTGGATGGCAACGCTCAGCAGGTGTTGTGTGCCCGAGCCCGCCTTGCCGGCGTTGGTCGTCCATTTCTGCTGGTAGCCGTTGAAGGCGATGTCGGACTCGAAGATGACGCCGTTGGATCCGGAGACCGGGCTCGTTACGCCGAGCACAAACGTGCCGAACTTCCAGTTGCTGTTCTCCACAAAGACGAGCTCGTTGCGCTTGTTGAGATTGAAGCCGAGCGGAATCGCCTTCTTTGCCATCGCCGACGGGCAGTCGCTCTCTTGCGTGCAGGTCTTGTTGTCGACCAAGCATTTACCCACCGCGTTGTTGCAGTGGTAGCCGCGCTTGAAGACCAGGCTCGTGCACCCCGTCGCCATCCAGCCCTCGAAACCCTTGACGAGCTCGCCGAAGACGACGTCGGTGGAGAGGTTGTCGGAACCCGAGGGGTGGAGGAAATACACAACCGTCGGGTTGCTCCAGCGCACAAGCTTCGCCGAGGTTGGCGTAGGCGCGGACACCGCGAAGCCCCAGCCGTCCGCGGCGGGGAGGAGCAGCAGGGCGAGCGCGGCACAGACGAGGCTCGTGCGAGCCATACGGGTCGGGGTCATCCACAGCTCCAGTCGCGGTCAGCGGATCGTCAGCGGATCAGCGTGGGTTGCGCTTCGCGCCGGCGGCCTTCGACTTCGCGGCCTGACGAACGACGATCGCGCGCACCTCGGCGCGCAGCTCAGCGAGGGCCTGACGGCGGCCAGCGGGCTTGCGCAGGAGCATGGGTTTGCCCTGGACCTGTCGCGGGGCGATCACCCGCTTGCCACCGTGAGCGTGGTCACCGACGGGGAGCAGGTGTCCAGTCTTCGGGTCGCGTCGAACGAGGTTGACGTGTTCGAGGTCGCGGCTGACCGAACGGCCACCGTCGCTGTCGACGCGGACGACGAATTTGCCTTGGGGAGCGCCCGTGACGACGTGGCCATCCGAGGTGCGCTCGAGCAGGACGACGACCTCCTCTCCCTGGATGAATCCCGGCATGCCTGGGATCGCGAAGGTGATTCCGTCCGCCCCGGTGCCGCCGAGGTGTCGCCAGGTGAATTGAGCGCCCGCCCGCAGGTCCTTGCCCTTCCACACTTCACGCACCTGTAGAACGTACTCGGTAAAGATCGCCCGGCCCTCCTTGCGCAGGTCGACGGTTCGCACCGCGACGATGTTGCCGTGCAGGACCAACTCGGAGGTCTGCACGAGCTGGTCGAGATCCGCCTGCAGGACGGTCATCGCGGAGGCAGCGACCGGTGCGCAGACGGCCGCGATGGCGATCACGACGGCGACGAGGTGGGCGTTGGCGCGGCGCGCGGGTCGACTGTTCATCTCTGCTCCTTGCCCGGGGTCGGGCTCGTGGCGGCTGAACCGTAGCAGACCGCCCGATCCGTCTTCAAGACGCAGAACACGCCCGGACGCTTCATTGTGATCATTTCATTGTGATCATTTCATTGTGATCATTTCATTGTGGTCGTTGTGACCATTGTGGCTCGCGTACGGCGGTCGGTCGCT
>CALGHC010000891.1 GCA_937915965.1 uncultured Myxococcales bacterium | reverse complement strand
AGCCGTGCCGGGCAAAGCCGTGCCGGGCAAAGCCGTGCCGGGCAAAGCCGTGCCGGGCAAAGCCGTGCCGTGTCGATCCGACGCGTGCTCTTGCGCCCGTACGCGCCCCTGGCCTCGCGAAGTTCCCAGAAGACCAGCGCAGCGACTAGCACCCGCGTCGGCAAGGCAGCGTTCGGCCCGTCTCGCGATGGCGGCTTGGGCCGGATGCGCAGGCCTGGACGTTTGGCGCTGATGGTGATGGTCCTCGGGGTCCTGGGCTGCGCAGGTCGGGCTGGCACTGCGGCCGCATCCACGCCAGGCCCGGGCCTGATCGCCACCGCACTTGTCCGGCCTGGAGCAGGCGAGGTCGCCGCCAAGGCGGCGTTGGCGCTGCCGGCGGCTTGGACGCTCGATCTGGCCGACGTTGCGGTTGAGCCGGCGCCTCTTGCCTTGCGCAACACACTTGGTACCCCACCGCAGCTGTTCGAGGCGCCAGAGGCGATTCGCGTGGGTCGCCATTGGCGCGACGGTCGCTACGAGCGGGCTCGCACCGAGGCCGAGGAGCTGTGGCTTCGCTGGCAGCCTGTTCCGGCGACATCGTCCACTCCGAGCGCGACGGATCGCCTGCACATGGCGATGCTGCTGGTTGCGCTGCGTCTGCGAGCGGGCGATCACGCGGGCGCCGCACAACTTGCTCGTTACGCCGCATCCCACCCGACATTCGGGCTGCACGCGCTGCGGCTGGTCGTTGGCGAGGCGGCTGACGCGGGTCGCGACGATGTCGTGCTCGCGCTGACCGCGACGTTCAGCGACCCCGGCCTCGTGATCGAGCGCGTCGGCGCGTTGCGCCGCCTCGGCCGCCTCGACGAGGCCGCCCGCTTGCTCACGACCCAGGCGCTTCCGCCAGGCACCTTGCGCTGGCGGCGCTGGGCAGCGGAAGCGGTCCGCCTGAGCCAAGCCCGGGGGCAGGAAGACGCAGCGGTGAGCTACGCCCGCGACCTCATCCGCCGCGTGCCGAAGACTGCGGAATGCGAGCAGGCGGTGCGGATGATCCTTGGCACCAAGGGTGGCGCCGATGATTGGCGCGCCCGCCTCACCACGCGGCCCGGCGACGCCGCCGCCGTGCTCGACGCGCTGATCTACTCGACCGAGAGGCGCCGCTACAAGCGAACCGTTCCCGACCTGCTTGAGCTTGGCCAACGCGCAGGCGTCGAGGCCGCTGTCCGCTGTCATGCATCCTCGTGGGCGGCTCGAGCGATGGATCGGCGGGGGCGGTTCACCGAGTCGGTCGAGGTCTACGCCAAGATCACTGCCGATGGTTGTGCGGGCAACGATGCCGTGCTCGCGATGCCGGTCGCGATCGGTGGTCTCGACAGCGCCACCTTTGCGTTTCGCCGGGGCCGGGCCTTGGCGCTGCTTGGCCGCGCGGAGGGGTTGCCGATGCTGCTCGCGGCGCTCGACGCCGGCGTCGCTGAGCCGAATCGCAGCGCCGCGGCGACGCTGGTCGCCTTCGCCAAGCGCGACCGCAATGGCCTCGCCAAGCTCGCGACTCACGCCCTCAAAGCGGCGCGCGATTACGCCGAGGACGACGTGATCGACGTTGCGCTGTGGCAGGTCGCGCTCGATCACCTGATCGCTCGGCGTTGGAACGAGGCGCTTTGGTTCCTCGACCGTTTGGTCTCCGACCGCGATGACGCCGATCCCCACGGGCGGGCCTACGGTTACGACGACCGCGACTGGTCGCGCGGCCGGGCCGACTATTTTGCTGGGCGCGCTCTGTGGGAGACTGGCCGCAAGCGCAAGGCCCTCAAGCGCTGGCGCCGCGTCTTCGTTCGCCACCCACTCACTTGGTACGCCGGCATGTCGCTCGCTCGTCTGCGCTTGCACGGCGGCGCCGCGGCCGAGAAGCCCGTGGCGGCCGAGTTGGCTCGGCACCGCAGCGTTCGCGCCGGCCCGGCGCCCACGGCCGCCTTGATCGGCGGGCAGGGAGTCCAGCGGGCCCGACTTCTGGGAGCCCTCGGCTGGCACACGGCCGCGCGCGACGAGCTCGAATCGGCGGGCTTGTTTGACGACCGCTCGGCGGCGGCGACCTGGAGCGACGGCGATCCTGGTCTTTTGTGGACCCGCGCCGCTCTCGACGACGAGGCAGGGCGATGGCCGGCCTCGCACAACGTCGGTCGTGACGCGCTGCGCCTCTTCGCAACCGAATACCCCCACGAGCACAACCGAAAGGCCTGGGAGATCGCGTATCCGCGAGGCTACCGGGCGCTGCTCGAGGCAGCTGCGACCGAGTTTCATCTCGACGCCGCGACTGTGTTCGCGATTTGCAGATCCGAGAGCGGCTTCTCGTACACCGTCGAGTCATTCGCTAACGCGATCGGACTGTTGCAGTTGATTCTGCCGACAGCGAAGGCGATGGCCAAGCCGTTGGGTCTGGTGGCCACCGCGGAGACGCTGCGCCAGCCTCCGGTCAACGTTCGCCTGGGTGCACGCTACCTGGCCCGCCTGCTTGGCCGTTTCGAGCGGCGCGCGCAGATGGCCGCCGGTTACAACGCCGGCGGTGGCGCTGTCGGCCGCTGGCGTCGCCAGCGCGGTGATTGGCCGATGGACCTTTTTGTCGAGACGATCCCGTTCCGCGAGACGCGCGACTATACCAAGCGGGTGCTCGGCGCCTACATGGCCTATCGGGTGCTGTACGACGGTGCGGCTCCCATCGCGCTGCCCCTCGACCAGAAACGCGCGGCGGCAGGGTCGAAGGGAGGCGGCTCCGTCAGAAAGCCATCTGGGGCGTCCAAGGCGGTCTCTCCGAAGCGGACACGACGGCGGCCAACGCCGAAAGTACGGGCAAAACCCGCGAAGCGGGCCGGCCCAGGGCGTTGAGCGGGACCCGGGCTCTGAATCGATGGCCTGCTTCGTCCGTCCAACGGACAGCCCGGCGCGACGGACCGTCGGAACAGTTGGGACCGTCGGAGCTGGTGGGACCGTCGGAACAGGTGAGCGCGGTGACGTGTTGGACCGAGACCCAGGTGGCCCCGTTGGTCTCGCCTCAGTTTGCCGTCAGGAGCGTTTGTGGTCCACGCGCCGATCAGACCTGCCCAGGTTCCCCTGAAGCGCTTCAGCGTCACGCGTCTCGCACCGGAGGCGCGCCAGCGCTTGCAGCCGCTCATCGTCGCGCTTGGCCGGGTGCAGCGGCGGTGGTGGGCACAGAGATTGACTGCGCGCCTGGTTGCGGCGGCGAGCGGCGCATTCGGTGTGGCTGCCTCGGTCGTCCTGGCCGCGCGAGTTGGTTGGCTGGGCCCTGGCCTGGCGACCGGTCCTGTGCTGGCGGTGGCAGCGCTGTCGCTCGTCGCTGCGCTGTGGGTGGTCGGTCGGCGACCTGGCCTCGGGCGGGTCGCTATGCTCGTCGACAGGCGGACCAGCGCGCACGACCGGGTCGCGACCGCCCTGTCGCTTGCCAGCGAAGCGCGCGACGGTGGTTGGGTCGAGCTGCAGGCTGGCGACGCACGTCGCTGGCTCGATCACGTCGATGTCGCCGCCGTGCTGCCCTGGCAGCGGCCCCGGCGCTGGTTCGCAGCCGTAGCCACTGGCCTGATCCTGCTCGTCGCCCTCCTCGTGCCACCGACCTGGCTGCATCCCGATCTTCTCGGCGCGCCCGCACCGGCAGCGGCAGTCGATGTGGCCCTGCCCGCTGGACACCCCGCTCTGGTCGCGGCCACCGAGCTCCTTGGCGAAGACGCTCTCGACCTGCTGCGAGCCGATCGCGAGCTGCTCGATGAGCTGCGTGCGCAGGTGGACGACGCGACTACACGACGCTGGTTGGAGCAGATCAGCGCTGTCATCGACGACGTCGAACACGGCCAGATCGACAGACCGACGGCGCTGGCCCGGTTGGGTGAACTCGACAAGGCCTTGCAGGCAGCCCGAGCGGCTGCTGGCGCGAGCGACTCCGAGGCAGAAGCAGATAGCGGCGCAGACCAAAGCGCACTGGCGCAAGCGACCGCCCGTGTCGCAGGAGACGCCCCCGGCCAAAGTGAAGCGCTCCAGGACAAGGCGGTGACGACCCAGATCGCGGGCGCCTTGGAGCAGGCTCTTCCACAGATGCCGGACGGTGAGATCAAGAAGGCGCTTGAGCAGGCGATCGCCGACAAGGACTTGGGGGGTATGGCCAAGTGGCTTGAGAAGATGGCGCAGCGCGACTGGACCGACGCCGAGCTGGAGAAATGGGCGAAGGTGGCAGAGAAGTTCGCCGACGCCTTGAAGGACAAGCAGATCCCCGCACAGATGAAGAAGCTCGCAGAACGGATCGACAGGTTGCAGCAAAAGCGGGCCGCCGCGGGCGGGCTGACCAGCGCCGACAAGCGCCGTCTCGACGACACCCGCCGCAGCCTCGATCGACTCTTGCGCGACAAGGGCGACGTCGCCGGCGCGAGCGGCCGGTTGCAACGCCTGGAGCGCGCCGCTCGGCACGCCGCCGACGAGCTGCGTCGCGACCGCCGATCGGCCGAAGGCCGGCAGCGCCTGGGTGGCGGCAAGGGCGGCAAGGGTGGCAAGGGGGGCAAGAACGGTGCCGCCGAAAAGAAGGCCGAGGCTCAGGCGCGTCAGGCGGCGACGGAAGCCGGCCGCAAGGCGCTGGGCGACAACCTCAAACGTGCTGCGGACGAGCTGCGTCGTGAGCACAGCGACCAGCGCACGCGACAAGCCCTGCGGATGGGCGAATCGCGGCTGCGGGACACCCGCGAGACGATCAGGCGCAGCGGCGCGAGCAGCGGCGGTCGTGAGGAGTTCGAGAAGCGCGCCCGCGCTCGTAAGGCCGGCAACCAGGCCGGCAAGAAGGCTGGCCCACCTGGCTCGGGTGCCGCTGGCCGGAAGGCCGGGCAAGGCGGAGCGAAGGGCAGCGAACAAGCCCAGCGTCAGCGGCGCTTCCAGCTCGGCCGCGACGCCGACCGAGAAGGTCGCTCATGGATGATGCGGCGCGGCTACGGCGAGCGCGAAGACAAGCAGTCACCGGCAGGCGGCGGCCAACCTGGCGACGGCAAGCCCGGTAGTAGCAAGTCGGCGGACGGCAAATCGGGCGAGGGAAACCCGGGTGACGGCAAGCCGGGCGAGGGCTCGGCCGGCGGCGCCGCCGGGCAGGGCGGCCAGTCCCCCGACGGGCAGGCGGGCAAGGACGGCGGCAAGGGCAGCGAACCCGGTGGTCACGCTGCGGGCAGCGGCGTTGGTGGTCCCAACCAGGGCAAGGCGTCGCCCATGGCCGCGGCACGAACCGAACGCCTGCGCGGCGCGAAGGGTGATGACGGCCCGACCGTCAAACAGGTCTTTCAAGAGGCGGCTAGTGAGGGCTTCGCGCGCACGGCGTGGCGCGGCGTGTGGGCTGACTACAGCGAAGCCGCTGAGGAGATGCTCGACCGCGAGCGGCTGCCGGCGGGGCGACGCAAGCTGGTGCGTCGCTATTTCGAGTTGATCCGGCCACGATCGAGCGGCACCGACGACCAATGACCGACACGACGCGGCCCGAAGCTGGCACGGAACCTATGTCACGCAGCGACCAGGAGGAGACGATGGACACGCAATTGCCGAAGGAAGACGCGTGGAACGCGGACGAACTCGCCGAGCATCTCACTGATATCGCCGCCCGACTGCAACGACTCCGCGACGAGATCAGCAAGGTGATCGTCGGTCAGGCCGACGTCATCGACGGCGCCATGATCGGCCTGCTCGCAGGCGGCCACGTCCTGCTTGAGGGTGTGCCCGGCATCGGCAAGACGCAACTGGTTCGCACCCTCGCGCAGGCGGTCTCCTTGGATTTTTCGCGGGTGCAGTTCACCCCAGATCTCATGCCGTCCGACATCATCGGCACAAACGTGCTCGTCGATGACCCTGGCGGTGGTCGGCGGTTCTCCTTCCAGAAGGGACCGATCTTCACGCACATCCTGCTCGCCGACGAGATCAACCGAGCGACCCCGAAGACGCAGTCTGCCTTGCTTGAGGCGATGCAGGAGCAGAGCGTCACCGTCGGCCGCGAGACACGGAAGCTAGCGCCGCCGTTCTTCGTCATGGCGACGCAGAACCCTTTGGAGATGGAGGGAACCTACCCCCTGCCTGAGGCCCAGCTCGACCGCTTCATGTTCAAGCTGCACGTCCCGTTTCCCAGTCGCGATGAGCTGCACGCGATCGTCGAGCGCACCATTCGGGTCGGTGAGGTCGATGTCGTCCCAGTCCTGTCGGGCGAAGAGATCCTCGCCATCCGCCGCACCGCGCTGGGCTGCCCGGTCGCTCACCACGTGATCGACTACGCGATCCGCCTCGTCGAGGGGAGCCACGGCCGACTCGAACCTGCGCGCCGATACCTGCGCTCGGGCGCAAGCCCGCGCGCCGTGCAATCGCTGACCCTCGGCGTCAAGCTGCGCGCGCTGCTGGAGGGTCGCACAAACGCTTCGATCGACGACGTCCGGGCGTTGGCCGCACCGGTGATGCGCCACCGCATCCTGCTCAATTTCGACGCAGAGGCCGATGGAATTCCTCCGGATCAAGTTGTCGCCGAGTTGATTGAACACGTCGACCGAGAGGTTCGTTGACGAGCGGCGACACCGGTCAGCCGGGCCGGGCCAACTGGTCGCGTCGCGCCCGCCCGCTGACACAGCTGCGCGGCGATGGCAGCGACGGCGGTGATGGCAGCGACGGCGGTGATGGCAGCGATGACAGGACAACGCCACTTCGAGGCAGCTGCGACAGGAGGGGCCGTGACAGAGGCAGGCAGCCGGTCGATCCGCGAGGACCTCTTCGATGCCGCGTTTCTGCGGCGGGTTGAGCACCTTGCGCTCCTGGCTCGGCGCATCGTGAGCTCTGGTCAGCGCGCCCAGCGTCGTTCGAAGAAGATCGGCAGTGGCATCGAGTTCGCCGACCACCGCGACTACACGCCCGGCGATGACCTGCGCTACCTGGATTGGAGCGTCTACGGCCGCACGGAACGGCTGTTGCTGCGCCAATACGAGGAGGAGGAGGATCTCAGCGTCTACTTCTTGATCGACCGCTCGACGTCGATGACCATGGCGCCGGCGGGCCAGCAGGCGCTCTTCGATCGCGCTCTGCAGGTCACCGCGGCGCTCGCCTACATCTCGCTGTCGAACCTCGACCGGGTCTCGGTGGTGCCATTTGGCGAGACGGTCGAGCAACCGATGCGACCATTGCGCGGCAAGGGCCAGTTGTTCCGCATCCTGCGGCGGCTCTCGGACCTGACGCCGGGCGGTGGCACCGACCTCGGCAGGGCACTTGAGTCCTTCGCGACCTGGCGTCCGCGACGGGGCCTGGTCGTGTTGGTCAGCGATTTCTACGATACCGACGGCTTGCAGGCGGGGCTGCGGGCCCTGGCCGTCCGAGGCTACGAGACGCTGGTCCTTCAGCTATGGGACGGTCGAATGCTCGACGCTGCCTGGTGGGGCGACCTGACGCTGGTCGACTGCGAGACGGGCGCCCGCCATGACGTCTGCCTGACGCCCGACCTGATGACGCGCTATGGCGCCGCGTTCGACGACTTCTCTGCCGCGATCGAGGCAGCCGCTCGCAAGGTCGGCGCTCGATCCCTGCGCGTCGATGTGCAAGTGCCGTTTGACGATGTCGTGATGCGGGTCTTCCGCACCGGAGGCTTTCTCGGTTGATCGATCTGCCCCCAGGGACGTTGCGCAGCTGGTTGTTGATCGCCGCCACCGTGATCGGCGCGATGACGCTGCTCTATATGCTGCGACCCAGGCGCCGGCACATCGAGGTGCCGTTCGGGCCGCTGTGGCGGCAGGTGATCGCCGACGCCGAGGCCCGCACGCTGGGCAAGAGCATGCGGCGCTTCCTGTCGTGGCTGGCGATGACCACGATCGCCGGTCTGATGGTCGTCGCCATGGGGGAGCAGGTGTTGGGACTACGCGGTTGCTCCGAGCCCCCGCCGGCGACCGCGCACCACACGGTCGTGCTGATCGACACGTCGGCCTCGATGGCGACCCTCGACGGCAGCGACGACAGCGAGCGCCCCGCCTCGCCTCGACGGGGACCGCCCCTCCTGCGCAGTCGCCTGGACGAGGCCCTCGCCGCGGCTCGCCAGATCATCGAGGCGCGGCGACCAGGCGAGCAGGTGCTGGTGATGAGCGCCTCGGGGCGACTTCAGACCCGTTCTGGCTGGAGCTCGCAGGGCGATCTCCTGGCAACGGCGCTCGACGGACTGACGGCCGGCCACGGCCGCCTTGATCTCGACGCGGCCCTCCAGGCGGTCGGTGACGCCCTCGTCGGGCGGGACGGCGCAGCCCTGGTCTTGATCACGGATGGCGATCCGGATGTGGAAAGCCTCCTCGCCGCCGCGCCGGTGCCCGTGCACACCTTCCTCGTCGGTCCGGCCGGGCGTGCGCGCGCCGACGGCAGCGACACCGCCGGCGGTCCGCTGGCCAATCTCGCCGTCGAGGAGGTCCGGCTGCGCTCGCTGCCGGGCGACCCTGGTCATGGGACTCTCACGGTGACGGTTCGCAACGATCGCGCGACCGCCGTCGACGCCGAGGTCACCTGTTTTGCAAGCGCCACGGCGCGCTTGGCCGCGGACTTTGGCGACAACGATCTCCGCGCCGTCCAGCAGGTGCGCGTC
>CALGHC010000890.1 GCA_937915965.1 uncultured Myxococcales bacterium | reverse complement strand
CGCCGCCGGCTGCTGTCTTCCAATCGCTCCAAGCGTAGTTGCTGGCCGAGGTCGAGCAGGTCGTGCTCGTGCCAAGGCAGCCCCGGAACGCCTCGCGCATCAGCACGTCACCGCCCGGGTCGGTGGACGAGCACTTGTACTCCGTCGCCTTGACCGCCGCGTCGCACTTGGTCGCCTTGGCTGAATAGGTGCCGCTGGCCGTGCAGCAGGTCGTGTTGGGCTCGCACAGCGTCTGCGTCTTCGAGCCAAAGACGAGTTTCGTGGTCACCTCCTGGCAGATCGGTCCGGCGTTCGTCATGTTGAAGAAGACCGTACCGCTCTCGTCAAGCGAGCCAGGCGTGTTCGGATTCCAGGCGAGCGTGCCCGCAGTGCCGGTCATGCAGCAGCCATTCGGCTTCACTCCGCTGACGGCCGAGTTCGACCAGGCGTCGGCGCCAGCCGGGCAGACGACCGGCGAGCAGTTGGTCTTGTTCGCGCCCATATCGCACTGGTAGTACGCGCAGACGGTGACCTTTTCAGGAGCCGTCCACTCGATGTGCACCTTGGGGTTGGTCAAGTTGGTCTTGTCGTCGATGTGATACTTCAGGAAGTCCTTGTCCAGGGCAGACTTGAAGTGAATCTTCGGTGACAGAGCCAGAGCCGCCTTGTCATCGGCGAAGTTGCCGAGATTGTAGCTGTCGGCGGTCTGGGCCGGGCCCTCGTACTTGTCGTCCTTTCCGCAGAGCTTCGAGACGGCCGGCTCGCAGCTGCCGGCCTTGGTCGGATCGGGTGCGCTGCAGACCTCGTTCTTGCTCACGAGGCAGTCCTTGAAGACGCCCCAACCGCTCCAGGTCCAGTTCAACTTGGACACCGAGCAGGTCGCGCTCTTGCCGGTGCAGCCGCGGAAGGCCTCACGCTTCAACACGTCGGCGCCAATGGCGGGGCTTGAGCACTTGTACTCAGTGGATTGGACGGCAGCATCGCATTGGGCGTACTGCGCGGCGAACGTGCCCGAGTCGGTGCAGCAGGTCGAACCCGGCTCGCACTGCGTGTCGACCTTCGGTCCAAAGACGAGCTTGACGTCGACCTTCTGGCAGACGCCGCCCTTGTTGGTGACCCGGAAGGTGACCTTGCCGGTCTCGTCGAGGACGCCGCCCGCGTTGACGGCGAATTGCAGCGAACCCTTGGCGGCTGTCATGCAGCAACCGTTGGGCGTCGTGCCGCTGACGCCTGCCTCGGTCGAGGCGACCGTCGTGCCCTGCGGGCAGACGACCGGCGTGCAGTTCTTGCCACCGGCGCCCTTGTCACAAGCGTACCAGGCGCAGACCTCCACCGACTGGGCTGCCGCGAACTCAATGTGCACCTGCGGGTTGGTCAGGTTCGCCTTGTCGGCGATTTGGTAGCGCAGCCAGTCGACGTCGGTCAGAGAGCCGAGCTGCAGAGCCGGATTGACCACCTTGGCGGCGTCGCTGTCGGCGTAGCTACCGAGATCGAACGCCTTGGCGACCGAGGTACCCACCTCGTAGATGTCTTTTACGTCGCAGGTCGGGTCGGGCGCTTCCTCGCAGATGGGTTCGACGTCGGCCGTGCTGCCCACGCAGAACTGGGTCGCAGCGCACTTCTTGGTCGAGGCCCAGGCCGTCCATGACAGATTGGCCACGGCGTACGAGCACTTGGCCTCGCCGCCAGCGCAGCCGCCGAACGCCTGGCGCTGCTGAATCGAAGCCCCCTTGCCGGTTCCGCTGCACTTGAACTCGGTCTTGACGACGTCGGCGCCGCACTTGGTGCCCATCGCGATGAACTCGCCCGAGTCGCTGCAGCAGACGGTGCCGGGCTTGCAGACGGTTGGCGCCTCACAGATGCCGGGCTTGCTGGGATCTGCGACCACGCACTTTTCTGGCTTGGCGCAGTCGACTTGGACCTTCCAAGCGCTCCACGCGAGGTTGGAAGACCCCTCCGAGCAGGACGCGCTGGTGCCCGTGCAGCCCGCGAGCCCCTCGCGCATGCGGACGTCGCTGCCAGGCAGCGAGCTTGAGCAGCCGTACTCGGTCGCGAGCACCTTGGTGCCGCACTTCGTGGTCTTTGTCTCGAAGGTGCCTTGCGCGGTGCAGCATGTCGATCCTGCCTGGCAGGGGGTGGGGTTGCTCGGTTTGCATACGCCGGGCTGATCGTTCGACGCCAGCTCGCAGACCTCGCTCGCTCCGCAAGCCTTGAAGGTCGCCCATGCGCTCCACGCGAAATTCGATTTGGCGACCGAACACGTGTTGCTCTTGCCGGTGCAGCCACGGAAGGCCTCGCGCTCCTCGACGAGCTTGCCGTCGTCACTGCAGCGATACTCCTTGGCCTTCACCTCGTCGTCACACTTGGCACCCTGTGCCTTGATCTTGCCGGCGCCGTCGTCGCAGCAGACGCCAGAGTCGCACGCGCAGGCGCTGGTGAGGCTCCAGTCGCTCGACTCCTTGGCGGCGTCGCATGCCAGGCAGGTGTCGCTGTCGTGCTCGCCACCGTCGGCGAAGCAGGCGTCGCCGATTCGGCAGAAACCGGGCTTCACCTTGAGCATGCAACCGCCAGTCTGGCCGTCGCAGATGCCGATCTCGCAATCGCTGCCGCCCGGGCAAGGCTTGGTGCCGTGCACGCACTTGTTGGCTTCACAGCCCTCCAAGGTGCAGGGGTTGCCGTCGTCACACTCGCTGGGGAAGACGCAGCAGCCGGCGATGAGCTGGTTGGTGCAGGCACCGGCGTCGCACGTCTCCTCGGTGCACGCGTTGCCGTCGTTGCAGTCGGCGGCCTTCGTACAGCCGGCGGCGACCTCGATACACAGCGGCGGCTTGTCCGAGGACTCTGCGACGCACTTCTGGTTGGCGCCACAGGTCTGAACGGTCAGCCAGTCGGTCCACGCCAGGTGATCTACAGCGGCCGAGCAGTCGGTGGCGCTCACGCCGTCGCAGCCGGCAAATGCCTCACGTTTGCGCACGTCCTGGTCGCTGCACTGGTACTCGGTCTTCGTCGTCTCGGTACCACACGCCGTCTTGTCAGTCTTGGCGGTGTTGGACGCGAGGTCGCAGCAGACCCCGGCGGCGCAACAGCCGGCGACGACGTCGAATGAGCAAGTGCCCTTGTCGAGGTCGCAAGTGCCCTTCTGGCAGACGTCGGCGTTGTTGCAATCGCTGTCGGCCGAGCAGCAACCCGCCAGGGCCTGACCCTCGCAGGCGCCCGCGGCGCTGCACAGATCGCCCTCGGTGCAGCCGTTGCCGTCGTCGCAGCTCACTCCAGCGTCGATGGTCCAGTCTTCCGCCGAGGTGGTGGACATGCAGACCAGACACGCCTGCTCGCTGCCTTGGCCATCGTTGTAGCAGGCGTCGCCGATCTTGCAGGTACCCGCCTGCAGCACGTGAGCGCATTTGCCCTGGTCGCAGCTGTCCGTCGTGCAACTGAGCTGGTCGTCGCACTCGCCGTCTTCCTGGCAGCACGAGCTGTTGGTCTTGTTGACGCAAGCGCCGTCGACGCAAGCGTCGTCGGTGCAGGGGTCGTTGTCGTCGCAGTCCGAAGCGCCGCTGCAGCCGGCGCAGGCCGCTTCGTAGTCGGTGCAGCAGTCGCCGAAGTTGACGCAGCCGGGATCGCAGTAGCAGCCTCCGGGCGCCTGGCCACCGCAGTTGCCCGCGCAGCTGTCGGGATTGCCGCCGCCACCGTCCGTGCCGGCGTCCTCGCTGATGTCCTCGCTGGTATCGGAAGTCGTCGTGTCGGGCTCCACCGTCGAGTCGTCGCCGCCGCCGCACACCGCAGCGTAGTCGCCGCAGCAGTCCCCGTAGGTGGTGCAACCGTCGTCGCACTGGCACGCGGCGCCGTTGACGTACTCGCCGCACTGACCAACGCAGCTCCCGCCTGACCCGCCGTCCCCTGCCGTGTCTTCGTCTGTGTCGCTCGCGGCGTCCTCGGACACCTCGACGGCCACGTCTTCAGCCACATCCGCGACCGCATCCGGGGTCTCAGCCGCGTCCTCAGCGGCGACGCTGTCGCTGCCGCCGTCAGGCACGACGCTGCTGTCGCTGACGTTGAAGACGCCGCTGTCATTGCCCCCCTGGCCGCTCTGTCCGGTCCCACCTTGGGTGGGGCTGTCGTCACCGCATGCGGCGCATAGAACGAGCGCGGCGAGGACCGCGACGCCACGCAGGGTCGCGACAAAACTGCTTGTATTCATGGTCATACCTCAAATGGAGGGCAGGAGAGAGGCGGGAGGGTAGGGAATGTCCCCCGCGTTGTCGAGCGCTTCTTTGGCCACGACCGGTCCGCAGACCCCAGCAGCAGCCGCGAGAGCCGTAGCTGCGACGCGGCTGCGTGCTCCGCGGCATCGCATCCCGCGCAGCTCGACGGGCTCGGCACGGCAGCGGCAGCGGCAGCGGCGGCGGGGTCAATCGTGACAGACGGCGAAATAGAGTTGGGTGTCGTCGCCCCAGCAGCAGGAGCTGCCGTTGTAGCAGGACGCGTTGTTCATCGCGTAACCGACGTGGACCTCGTGGTGCTGCCCGGCACCGCAGCTGGCGTTGTCGATCCAGAAGGTCTCCAAGCCGATGTCGGGCGGCTTCTGACCCGGCGCCCATTTCTGCCAGTCCGACAGCGTGCAGGCCCGCCAGCCGCCACAGATCGGGCTGTTCTTCCAGCTGCCCCACTTGCCCTTCTTGCCGCACCACTTGATGTGGTCGCCCGACGTCTTGATGATTCCGCCGAAGTTCGTGCAGGGGTCGGTGCATGCCGACTTGCAGTCCGCCTTGCATGCCCCGCCGGGCGCTCCGTTCTGGTCGCCGGCGTCACAGTCCTCGCCGCTGTCGACGATGCTGTCGCCGCAGAATGCCTTCTTGCAGCTCTTGCGGCACTTGTTGGGTGCGTCGGCGTTCAAGTCGCCGTCGTCGCATTCTTCGACCCCTGCCTGGACGACGCCGTCGCCGCACTTCGCGTTGGTGCACGCGGCGGTGCACGCGTCGCTTGGCTCGGTGTTGCCATCGTCGCACTCCTCGACGCCGGTCTGGACGACGCTGTCGCCGCACTTGGCCTTCTTGCAGGTGGTCAGGCAGGCGTCGGTGTCGTCCGGGTTCGCGTCGTCACACTCCTCGACGCTGAGGTAGACCTTGCCGTCCCCGCAGGCCGCCGTTTTGCAGATCGACAGGCAGGCGTCCGTGTCGGAGGCGTTGCCGTCGTCGCACTGCTCGCCGCTGTCGGTGATCTTGTCGCCGCACGCGGGCTTGACGCAGGTCGTGCGGCACTTGTCGGGATCGTCGGCGTTCAGCTTGCCGTCGTCGCAGCCTTCGGTCGGGCCGACGTAGCCGTCGCCGCAGATCGTCTGCAGCGAGATCTGCAGCCACACGCCGTTGACCCTCATCCAGGCGGTGTTGGTGTCGGAGCGGTAGACGATCTGACCGTCGGCGCCGATCTTCTCCATCGCCGCAAGGCTGTCGGCGAATCGGGTCATCAGGGCTGGGGCACCGTCCACGCAGATCGTGCCAGAATCCGAGGCGATATCGACCGAGCAGCTGTTGCCCGCGCTCTTGCCAAAGCCGACCTTCGAGGTGAAGAGGTTCGGCTTGGTGAACACGTTTGGCTCGCTCTTGCGGGCCACATCGTTGGTGGCGGCCTCGATCATCGGGTCGATCTCGTCCTTTTTGGCGTAGCCGGCAAAGACCTGTGGGTCGAGGTGGTCCTTGCCCACGCAACCGCTGCAGAGCAAGCCATCGGCGAAGGTCGCTCGCACGGCGTAGGGCTGCGGCCGGATGGCGCGGCGTGGCAGCTCGGGCTCGCCCGCGACGGAGACGCCGACCCAGGCGGCCTTGCCGCTAGAGAACAGCGCCGGGTCGAGGGCCTCAGCGACGCCCAACGTGAGGGCGAACATGCCCGCCGTGACCGGCACGCCGATGTGAATCTCCTGGTGAAGCGCCTTGCCGCCCTCGGGGACCTCGTGCAACGACATCACGATCAAGTACTTTCCGTCCGCGACGGGGCCGCCACCGACGGCGGCGAGGTGCGCTTGAACGTCGAACTGAAGCGGTGGCAGCGCGGCTGCCGAGCCAGAGGCGACCAACAGCGCGGCGGCACACAGCGCAGCGACGGACGTTCGAACCGGGCGACTGATCGGAAGGGACATGACGGTACCACCGAGGGGATTGGACGGGGCCGGGCGGTCCCGTCGCGCAAATGGGCGAATCGCAAGGCTACCGACCCCGCCACGAGACCGCAATCACTGCACGAGGCAGGGGCCTACTCGGTCTAGGGCAGCGGCGTGCCGGGGCCGACCCAAGGGATGTCCCGCCCCACGCCTTGCCGGAACTGGCCCTCTGCGCGTCGATCCTCGTTGAGGTATACGATGACCGCGTCGGCGATCGCGTCGGCGACCTCCAGTCCCTGCTGGGGACGCGGCTCGACGGGAACGCCGCGCTCGTCGAAATGCCAAACCAGATCCTTGCGCACCTCGATACCGAGCGACATCGGCCGGACCGAGCTGCGCTGATACTCAGTGACGACTGCGCAGCCATCGCGTGCGGTGAACAATTCCAGCGCCCGATAGGCCGCCTCAGCTGCCTGAAAAGCACGCTCATGGCCGCTTGGCGGGCGCCGCAGCATGTGCAGAAAGGCGCGCAAGGTACCGGCTTCGGCGGAGCGGCGGTTGGTGTCGCGCAGCATGTGCCATACCCGCGCGAAGGCCCGATCGCCGACGGCGTCGGGGAACTCGGTCTCGTAGCGCTTCTGCAGCCAGTCGAACCATGCCCAGACCTGGTGACGCACCTCGGGGCTGCCTTCGGGAAGGGCGTACGGGTAATTGTGCGCGACCGGGATGCCGCGCTTCTCAAGGGTCAGCGAGACCCGGTCGCGCAAGATCCGGTCGACCGTGTCCTCGGCGAGAATGTTCGGGTACAGGGGGTCGAAGACACCGACAGGCAACTCAGATTCCAGCTGGTAGCCGATCGCCCGTGTCACCAGGCTGACCGCCGGACGCACCGTGCCGCTCTGATTGAGACGATCGTAGGTGTGCACGGC
>CALGHC010000889.1 GCA_937915965.1 uncultured Myxococcales bacterium | reverse complement strand
CCTGCGAGGCCACCGAGACAGGCTGCACCATGATGGGATGCATGGACGGCCTCGACGTCGAGTTCGCGGCGGCCACCTGGCCGGTCGGCACCTACCACGTCGAGGTGGTCGCCGACGGCGAGCTGACCTCGTGCACCGCGACCCTGCCGCTGAACACCACACAGGCCTCTACCTGCACAGCCTCGACCGTCTTGCTCGGCACGAGCGGCTCGGCGCTGGCGGCGGGCGAGCACCGGCTGACCGGGGTCATCATCCTGTCGATGCCTGACGCGGCGACCATCACCATCGACCGCGACGGCACCGTCCTGCATACCAGCAGCTTCGCGCCGGCGTGGGTGGTCTCGCAGCCGAACGGCCCCAGCTGCGGGCCGACCTGCAAGCAGGCGAACACCAAGCTGAGCTGGTAGCCGCCTCCAGCTGAGCTGGTAGCCGCCTCCGGCTGAGCTGGTAGCCGCCTCGGGGAAGGAGGCGCCATCATCCCCGCCCTCATACGTCGCCGGCGTCCGTACCGTCGTGGCCGCTGCGGCGGCGATGTCGCTGACCACGATGACAGTCACCCGGTGGGAATACGGACGGATTCCGCCGGCGGCCTACCGTGACCTGCAGCGATCGGGTACCGTCACAGCTTCTTCAATCGGCGATCGATCGGCCCGGCCCGGTCTTCCCGACCCAACGAGGATCAGACGATGCGCAAGGCGATTCACCCAGTCACCGGGATCGAAGCGGGCATCCGCACGAAGGCCCTGCGTGCGGCTGCGACCGTGGCGGTCCTGATCGGCGGCGGCTGCAGCGCCGACAGCAACGCACAGGTCTACGGCGTCGTCGACGTCGGCGGTGGTGCCGATAGCGGCGTCGTCGGCGACGCGGCCGGCGCTGACGTCGCCGCTGCCGACGTGCAAGCGGGGTCCGAGGTGCAGGCGGAGTCCGACGTCGCCGCGGCCGGCGACATCCAACTGGCCGACACAGCGGGCGACGGCGGCGAGGTGCACGTCTGTGACATCAACGGTGATCCCGACGCGTACCAGGCGTGCTGCGAGGCGGTGCAGTGGGACTTCGACAAGGGCTGCATGGCCTGGGGGCCACCCGCGCCCCTCGCGATGATGGTGCTGACATGATCGGCCCTGCTGCTCCGTCCGCTGCGCCTGTTCCGTCCGCTGCGCCTGGTCCGTCCGCTGCGCCTGGTCGGTCCGCTGTCGCTGCTTCGTCGGCCGCGGCGGCCGTTGCGACGTTGGACCTCCGCGATGTCGCGCGGCGGCGGGCGGCGTCCTTGCGGGTCGACGCGGTCTTGACCGCGCGCGAGCGCCGTTCAGCCCAGGAGACCTGGCGCGGCCGCATGGTCAACGAGCACGCCTCGGCGCGGGTCTTTGCCGCGCTCAGCGTCCAGGCGAAGGCCGCCGACGTCGGCGCCGCCGTGGTCGCGATGACCCGCCGCTTTGAGGCCGACGAGCTGCGTCACGGCGAGCTGTGCGGTGCCGTAGTCGAGGCCCTCGGCGGTGAGGCGCTGGCTGAGGCGCCCGTCCTCGCCGCTGTTCCAGACCACGCCGACGTCGATCCATTCGAGGCCCTGCTGCGCAACGTGCTGTCGATCTCGTGCCTGAGCGAGACGGTCGCGGTCGCCCTGATCACCGCCGAGCGCGAGCGCACCGGCCCGCCGGCGATCGACGCGGTGCTGCGCAGCATCTTGAGCGACGAGGTCCGCCACGCCCGCATGGGCTGGGCGCTGATCGACGACGTCGCCGACCGCATCGACGCGCCGTTGCGCGATCGTCTGCGCCCCTGGCTTGCGCTGTGTTTTGCCCAGCTCGAGGCCCACGAGCTGCGCTTCCTCGCCGACTTTGGCGAGCCCGGCGCCGCCGCCGAGTCAGTCGGCGTCTGCCACGGCGGCCGCGCCCGCGCGCTCTTCTACGACACCGTCAGCGAGGTCATCGTGCCCGGCCTGGAGCAACGCGGCTTCGCTGCAACCGCTGCATGGGCCGAGCGGTCCTTCGACCTGGCCGCATCTGCATAGCGCAGCGCACGATGACCACGCCGGTCTTGCCGTGTCTGCCCGAGTTTCCTTGGCGTGGGGCTTGGGCTCCGCGGGCGTGCGCGCTTGAGTGAGCCGCCCCGGGCGGCTGAAGCCGCGGCTACATCTGGAGAGCCCGGCCTGCGCCGGGATGGGGGGGCGAAGGTCAGGGTGGGTTTGATGAGCAAGGGACCTGCCGGACGACGACCCGGGCGATGGACTGGCCGCGTAGACCAGCACTTCGCCGCTGTCGCCGAGGGAACCGGGATCGAAGTCGCCAAGAATCCGGTCCGGTCTCCCGAACCATTTCCTGTCAGCCGACGAGGCGCCGCCACGAAAGCGCCGGCACGCCCTGCGCGCTGCCGTCCTCGTCTCCGCCGTGGACGATGCCGAGCTCGACCTGTAGTCCACGCCTGGCCATGCGCTCACCGAGGGTCCGCAGCGCATTCGCCCACTCGGCCTGCACGGTGGCGCCGGATTTGACCTCGAGCGCCCGGTGACGCAGGCCGTCGACCTGCACCAGATCGGCTTCCAACCCCTTGGCGTCGCGGTAGAACCACCAGCCTGGGCGCCGCCCTCGGTGCAGATCCTGCTTGATCGACTGCACGGCGACGAGGTTCTCGAAGACCGCGCCGCGCAAAGGGTGCAGCTCCAGGTCGGTCGGTTTGCGCAGGCCCAATAGCCAGCACAGCAGGCCGGTGTCCCAGAAGTAGAGTTTGGGCGACTTGACCTCACGCGTCGTGAGGTTCGGCGCCCAGGGCCGCAGCGTGAAGGTGACGAACGTGACCTCAAGCGCCGACAGCCAGGCGCGCGCCGTGTTGTGGGTGATGCCGGCGTCGGCCCCTAGCGCCGAGAAGTTGACGAGCTGTCCGGCGCGGCCGGCGCACAGCCGCACGAAGCGCTCGAACGCCGCGTGATCGCCGACCCGGAGTACGTCACGGACGTCGCGGTCCAGGTATGTCGCCACGTAGTCCGCCAGCCACACGTCGCCGGGCACGCCACGGTGCCACGGAGCGGGATAGCCGCCCTGCATTGCCAGCTCGAACCAGCTGTGTGACGCCACCCACGCGCGCGGCAGCTCCTCGAGGCCCAAGGGCAGCAGGTTCAGCAGTGCGGTGCGCCCCGCGAGCGACTGCGAGACCGCCTGCAGGAGCAGCAGGTTGTGCGAGCCCGTCAGCACCCAGCGGCCGCGGGCGTCGGGGCGTCGATCAACGTCGTCCTGCAGGTAGCTCAGCAGGTCGGGCGCGCGTTGCACCTCGTCGAGGATGGCGCCGTCGGGGTAGCGGGAGAGCAGGCCTCGCGGGTCGTCGAGGGCCTGGCGGCGGACGTCGGGGCGCTCGAGCGAGACCCAGGGCAGGTCGGCGAAGGCCGCGCGGCACAGGGTCGTCTTGCCCGACTGGCGTGGGCCGGTCACGGTGACGATGGGGTATTGGCGGGCGCGCTCGACGAGCACGGCGTGCAGGGTGCGCGGCAGGAGTGGCGGCGGTGGTGGCATGTGGTTCGGGGCCAGTCTTTGGTTTGCGCTCGGGTCTCAAGAGGTTACCGGTGTTGGCGCGTTCTGTCAATCCGGTTGACAAAATACACCCATGGCGGCGGGTTGTGGCAGCTGCCGAACGCCCGGATGAAAGGTGCCGCCGGCACGCCGGTGAAGCGCGGTGCGGTCCGGCAGGCGGCGGGCATACGTCATGGCGGACATGGCGGACATGGCGGACATGGCGGACATGGCGGGCCTGCGGCGCAC
>CALGHC010000888.1 GCA_937915965.1 uncultured Myxococcales bacterium | reverse complement strand
GGCCTCCTCGGCGTCGTCGTCGTCGTCACCGTCGCCGCGCCGGCCGCGGTCGCGGCGCCCGTCGTCGCCGCCGCGACCGGGTCCGTCAACCCAGTTCATCCCGCCGCTGGTCCGGAGAACGCCAAGGTCACGTTGATCGAGATCAGCGACTTCCAGTGTCCCTTCTGCTCCCGCGCAGCGGCGACGGTGACCGAGCTCAAGAAGCTGTACAAGGACGACTTGAAGGTCGCCTTCGTCAACTTGCCTTTGTCTTTCCACCCAAACGCCCGTCCGGCCGCGATCGCCGGCCTCGCCGCGCACCGCCAGGGCAAGTTCTGGGAGATGCATGACAAGCTCTTCGGTAACGCGAAGGCCCTGACCGCAGACAACTTCAAGAAGTGGGCGGGCGAGATCGGCTTGGACGTCGCGAAGTTCGAAGCGGACATGAAGGACCCCGCCGTGGGCGCACAGGTCGACCGCGACCAGGCGATGGCCAATGGGCTCGGCATCAGCGGCACGCCGGGCTTCTTCATCAATGGCGTGCGCATCTCTGGCGCGCAGCCGGTCGAGAATTTCAAGAAGATCATCGATGAGCAGATCACCAAGGCGAATGACCTGATCGCCCGCGGCACGGCCGCCGTCGACGTGCACGAACAGCTGGTGCGGGCCAACAACCCCAGCTCGGCCGACAACTTTGTGAAGTGGGTCATCAAGGGCGAGGCCGTTCCGGTCAACGCCAAGCCCGCGCCGGACCCCAAGGCAGCTGCTGAGAAGAAGCCCGCCGAGGATGACCGCACCGTCTGGAAGGCCAGCGTCAGCGATGCCGACCCGATCGAGGGCCCCAAGGACGCGCTGGTGACCATCGTCGAGTTCACCGACTTCCAGTGCCCCTACTGCTCGCGCGTGCGCCCGACCCTGCATGACGCGATGAAGCAGTACGAGGGCAAGGTTCGCCTGATCTTCAAGAACCAGCCGCTGCCCTTTCACAAGAACGCCGGCCCCGCCGCCGAGGCCGCTTTGTGCGGTGGCGACCAGGGCAAGTTTTGGGAGATGGAAGAGCGCTTGTTCAGCAATCAGGGATCGCTGGAGCGCGCCCAGCTCACCGACCACGCCAAGGCCGTTGGCCTCGACGTCGGCAAGTTCAACAAGTGCATGGATGGCGGCAAGATGAAGGCCAAGGTGGCCGCCGACCAGGAGATCGCAGAGCGAGTCACCGCCACCGGCACGCCGGCGTTCTTCATCAACGGCCGCAAGATCAGCGGCGCGCAGCCTATCGATGCGTTCAAGCGCCTCATCGACGAGGAGCTCGTCAAGGCCGAGGCGATGGTCAAATCGGGTGTCGCCAAGAAGGACGTGTACGCCAAGATCATGGCCTCCGCGAAGGAGAACATCCCGGCGCCGCCGCTCGCCGCCGAAACCGCCAGCTTCGACTACAACGGCTCACCGGTCTACGGATCGAAGGACGCCAAGGTCAAGATTGCCATCTACAAGGACTTCCAGTGCCCCTTCTGCGCCCGCGTCGGCGCGCCCGTGAAGGCAGTCGTCAAGGAGGACAAGAACGTCGCGGTCTTCTTCAAGCATTTCCCGCTGTCGAATCAGTGCAACCCCGGGATGGGGCGTGACATGCACCCCGCCGCTTGCACGGCCGCCTACTGGTCGTTTGCTGCCGATGCGCAGGGCAAGTTCTGGGATTTCGAGGAGATTGTCTTCAACAGCATGCGCACCATGATGCCCTCGGAGGGCGACATCGCCACCAAGCTTGCGGGCCTGGAAGCCAACCTCAAGACCTACGCCAAGCAGGCCGGCATGGACGTCGCCAAGGCGGAGGCCTACGTCAAGTCGAAGGTCTGGCAGCCCAAGCTCAGCAAAGACATCCAGGAAGCCGGCGCAGCGAAGGTGCGGGGTACGCCGGCCATCTACATCAATGGTCGGGCCTACAACGGCGCGATGAACCCAGCCGCCATCAAAGCGGTCGTCGCGAAGCTGCTCGCCGGCACCATCTAGGTAGTCGCAGAGAGCCGAGACTTCTAAGCGCCTCCGTCGTTCGTGGCGGGGGCGCTTTCATTTGGCGTCAGGTTGGCCCCGTGGCCCGCTCCGCCTCCGCCTCCTCCGCTGCCGTCCTTGAGCCACCGCGCCGTGCGGCTGACGACGCGCACTCCCGAGTCGATGTCGGCAGCGACGGCGACAAGATGGCGGCGGCACTGGTCATCCTCGACGTGGACGGCCTCGTGCCCCGCCGCCTCGATTCGTTCGAGGAGATCGATGCCGGCGCGATGCGCAGCGGCCTCTTCAACCCGTCCCAGCGGCCAGCCGGCGCCGCAACACGGCTTCGAGCCCGGCCAGGCCGGCGATCCGGCGCCGAACTCGGAGACCGCGTCGTCGTCGCGCCGACGGCAGCAGGGCAGGCGCCACACCCGCGAGGGCAGCCCCACGCCGAATCGCGCGAGCCACTGGTCGAGCAGCATCGCGTAGCTGCCCCTCAGCCTTCCGCGTTGCAGCCATGCCTCGAAGGCCTGCAGGCAGCCGCCGTTGGTCACAACCAGCGCGCGTGCCTGGGCAAAGGCCGTCTCGACCAACTCACCGACGGCTTCGAAAGCCCCGCGCTGACCGGCAAGCAGAAGGCGAACGCCGCAGTCGAAATCGTCGACTACTTCGGCGTCCCTCGCGCCAAGGCGGGCCAGCGCCTGGCGCAGCTCGTCAGCATCCGTCGCGCTGCCGCAGGTGCGGCACCCGACAAGGAGGACCTCCTGGGCCGCGACGGGCGGACGCCGTCGCCAGCGTTCGAGCAGCAGCTCCACCTCGTCAGCAGGGACGCGCAGGGCCATATCAGTGTCGGCTCGCGCGATGACTTCGAGCAACGCGGGTCCCACCGGTACCTCGTGGCGGCAGGCGACCGTGCAGGCCCCGCAGTGGCTGCACCATGCCAACCACGCTGCCACGCCGGCGTCGAGCGGGCCATCGAGCGATGCACGCCCGATGGCCATCTTCGCCCAGGGCGTGGCGAGGGTCTCGCGGCCGCTGTTGGCCGCGGGGCAGCTTGCCTCGCACAGCGAGGCGCACGCCGAGCAGGTGGCGAACGCTTGCTCGAGCCAGGCCATCACGTCCTCCCCGGCGAAGAGGCTGACGGCGCTTCGAACCAGTAGACTCGGCTGTCCGGCGCCAGACGATCGTGGAGGCGCTGACTGACCGCCGCGAGCCGATCAAATGGCCGAGGGTCGGCAGCTCCGCCCGCCTGCACAGTGGCCAGACGCCGCGTCTCCCATACTCCGTCGACGTCCAGCCGAATCGCTGCCGTCGTGTCTTCCGGCAGCGGCGTCGACCACGGTCGGAAGTGCAGCGTTCCCTCGACCGGCAAAGGTCCCGAAACCAGACGATCGTTCCGTTCGATTCGACGGGCGTCGGGCAGGACCGCTCGCAGGTGGTCGTGCGCGCGACGGTCGGCCGCTCTCTCGCCATCGATCGCAACGGCCAGCGTGGCATCCCCGCGGTCGACGCGAACGATCGCCATGCGCGACAATCTTCGGCTGAGGCGCAACAGCGCGAGCGCCCGCCTGTACAACTCCGCCGGCGGCCCATCGGTCGCAAAGGCGACGCCGCCCCTCTGTGGGGGCGCTGTCCGCAGCGTCACCTCGAGCGGCACCCATGCCAGCGGCTGCCCGCTGCTCACCGAAAGAGCCAACCCCCGCCTAGCCGCCCCGTTCGGCGCAACGATCTCATGGATCCCGGCGCCATCACTGATGGCAAAGCGCGCGCCCACAAATGCCGAGCGGAACGATTGGACACCCGCTCCGGTGGGCAGGCGGACCATGGCGTCGCGCCACGCTTGGCTGTCGGCGACCATGTCCGCAACCGTCAGCTCGCCTAGCCAACTCTCGTAGCCGTCGATCTGCCTACCGATGGCGCGTGCTGCGGCGACGACCTCGTGCAAACGAGTGCCGACGAGCACCCGCAGGAGGCCATCCTCTCTCGGTCCTGGCACGACTCCCCGCAGGTGTTCGGCCAGGTCGAGTGCCAGCTGCCCGCCCAAGGGGGCGCCGCTGGTGTTCGGACGCGAGGCGCCCGCGCCACAGGCCACGACAGTCACCCCATGCTTGTTGGCCGCGGCGAGCGCTTCGCAGACCTCCGCCTCCGTGCGCGGCGCATACCGCCGATCGGAGCTCTTGCCGCGCACCACCGTCGAGCCAAGATGCGCGACCAGAGCCGACACACCCCCGCTGTCGCGCCCGCGCCGCCGCCCTTGTTGGCCGTCTTGGCCTTCGCCGCCTGCCGGCGCGGCGCGTCCTTGGCCGAAGCGGCCTGCCGGGTCGAAGCTCTCGTCGATTGCCGTCTCGACCGCCACTGCTGCGCTCGTCCTGGGGATGCCGGCCGCGCGCCTGCCGGCGACGCCCTTGGTGCCCTCAGCGATGGCGACAAGCGCCCACAGACGCTGATGGCTGGCCAGCAGCCGCGCCGGGTCGGTGTCCTGCCGCAACGCGGTGAGACAAAGCGTGACCCCATCGTGGCCTGCGTCGACGAGCTCCGCAGCGACGAGCGCCTCGCTACCAAGCTGGTCGCTCAACTCGCGCCACCTCGTACCCACCGCCGACCATCGCAGCCTGAACTTGACGACGTCCGCGTAGCCCGAATTGGCCTGCAGCGCTGTCCTCAGAAAACCCGAGTCGCGCCCGCGTCGCTGCCAGGCGAGAGCTTCCGCAGCGTCGGTCTCGACCCCGCCCAAGCGAGTCAGACGGTCGCGCAGCCCGGCGGTCTCTATCGCGACCATGCCCTCGGAGCCCTCGTGCACCACGACGAGCGTTCCGCCAACGCGGCTCCGATCAAGCGCCCACCGCAGCAGGTGGGGATGGCGCAGCCCGAATCGATAGGCGGCGACGAGTTGCCGCTCGTGCCAGGTGTCGCGGTGGCAACCGATCTCCAGTATCCGGTCCATGTGGGTCGACAAGGCCTGGCCCCCCCGGTCGAGCAGCGCCATCGAAGTCGGTGCGTGGCCTTCCATTGCGATGACTCGCAGCGCCTCGATGCCCAGTTCGAAGGACGAGAAGCTGAACGCGGCCGCCCATCGGCTCATCGGCGCCGGCTCCACCAGCAGCCGAGCGCCCAACACGAGCGCTCGCCCTGCGGACGCCCCCAGCAGGGCCTCGCCGATGGTTGCCGCAGCGCCTCCCTCGTGATGACGGCCCACCGTCTCGATGCGTCCATCTGCCCACATGACGTCGGCGCAGATCACCCGGTCGTCGAGCTGGCAGGCAGCCTGCGCGCGACCACGGCCGCGGCGACGCGAGAGAACCGCACCCAGCCGAGCGCTGGAGGTTTCCGCCGGCTCGCAAGCCAAGGTGAGGCCGCATCGGCGAAGGTTCGCCTCAAGGGTCACGAGCGGCACCCCGGCACCCACGTCGCAGGTCCGTGCGTCGCGATCGACGACGCTGATCGCCGCAAGCGCGCTGAGATCAAGGACGACCACTGGATTCGGCCCGATGCCCAGGGCGCCGTGCCCGGGTAGTCCGGCGATCCGGACGCTGGCGCTGCGACGTCCCGCAGCGGCCAACACCGCGGTCGCCTGTTCGGCCGAAGTGACCCGCACAGCGACCTGCAATGGGGCTGGCTTGCGTCCGCCGGCGCGGCGCTCGAGCCACTCCGCGACGCCCAGGGGGCCCGTCATCAGCGCGGTCTCCAGTGGCGCCGTGCGCACGTTGGCTGCACCGACACAGCTCGCCAGGTCGTCGATCAGATCAGACGGTGACGTCGCGACGTCGCGTCGCGGGGCGCCCATCGGCGTCACCGCTCGCCGCCAGTTGGCGCGGCGTGTGTGCCGGGGACCAACCCACGACGCCGTCGCCCGCCAACGAGCGCCAGCGCAAGAAAGGCACCAAGCCACCAGCCTCCCGTGCCCGACGCGCCCCGGCCCAACAGAGGAGATGCCGCACAGCCGCCGTCGCTCTCGTCCGCCGCCGCGGGCGCGTCGATGGCGACGACGTCGGGCTGGACGATCTTCAGGGCGAGCGGATTGGCCACCTTCGCTTTCGGCCCTTCGACCAGCACCAGCGCGCCTGTCTCGTCGCCGCAGGCCCCGCGCCAGGGCACCAGGCCGTCGCCGCGGGTCAGGGGAGCGCAGTTTTCGCCAGCGGCACAGCCACCGCCGGCGTCGACGTCGCAGTCCGCCCGGCAGGTCGCGTCGCTCGCCGAGTCGCCCGCGCAGACCAGGTCCGCGCGGCAGACCGCCGTCGCTGAGCACGGCGCTCCTGGAAGCGCGCCTCCACCCACGCCCCGACAGACCCCGGCACCGGGGCCGTCGCCGAGCCAGGCGCAACGTTCGCCAACCTCGCACTCCGCGCCGTCACCAAAGGCGTCGCAGCGGCGCTGACAGCTGCCGACCGCAGCGATCGACGTGGCATCGCAGACCGCGCCGCTCGCGCAGGTCCCGGCCGACAGGCATGGTCCGCCGATGAGCGCCGCGCCGTGTGGCAAACACAGCGTTCCGGCGCTCGTTGCCGTGCAGCCAGTGCCACCTGGGCAGTCGCCGGCAACCTCGCAAGGCTCGGTGCATACCTGAGCGAACGGCCCCCCCGTTTGTTCGACGCAAAGCCCGGACGCGCAGTCAAAGCCACTGCGACATGGCCACCCGGCCGCGAGTGTGCCCGGCGTCACACAGTTGTCCGACAAGTCACAGGCCGTGCCGTTCGGGCACGCCTGGCCGTCGTCACAGCGCGCGCTGCAGCGCCCGCCACCAGCGATCGACGGCGCACACCAGCCGCCGGCACAATCGGGAGGAAGCAGGCAAATCGCGCCGACTGGTTGCGCGCCGAGGCTCATGCACAGCCCGCCCATGCCGCTGATGACGCAGCTCCCCGCTCCCATACAGCCAAACGAGCACGGGCGCGTGCAGAAGCCGCCACCCGGCGATGGCTGGCAGAACAGATCTGGTCCGCAGGGCACGTCGCTGGCGCACAGCCGGCTCGGCCCTGCCTCGCCCAGCTCGGCGCGGCAGTGGCCGTCATTGGGCATGCACGCCAGGCCGTCGTGCCACTCGCCGCAGCTTGAGCCGAGCGCGCAGTCGCTGTGGCCCTCGCAAGGCGGCGCGCAGTAGCCACCGCCCGACGGCCAAAGCAGGCAAAGTCCGCCCGCGCACTGGTCGTGGGCGGTGCACGCGTCGCAGGGCCGGCCATCTACCATTGGGCTATCAGGGTCATCGGGATAGAGGAAGGCGAGTCCTCGTTCATCGTCCTCCGTCAAGGTCCGCAACGATGCGTCATGACCGAAGAAGTACAGTGTCGCCGATGGCTCGCGAGAGTGTGCGAGCCCGACCGCGTATGCCAGCTGTCGGGTCAGCACCGCCTGCAGATCGCCGAGCTGTTTGCCGGCGGTGGCACCCGTCGACGACCAGGCAAAGTCGACCGCGTTGAGAACGACCTCCGCGCGGGTCAGGCCGCCGTCGTCGTTGGCGACGTGAACGACGTAGCCCGAGAGATCCCAGCGGCCCAGGTCGAAATCGGCGAACTCAAAACGAATCCAGATGTCGATTAGCGGCGCAGCCCGGACCACGCCGCCCTCGACGAGCTTCAGGCGACTGCCTTGGACAGCGGTCAAGGTTGCGATCGCCGCGTGAGCCTTCTTGGCCAGCACACCCGCCGAGACGCCCTGCGGTCGGTGGCTGTCCAAGAAGACCGCCACCGGCCCCTGATCAAAGCGAAGGACCTGTCCCCAATCATCACGCTGCACGTCAAAGGCGCGGGCCTCCGGGATGCCCGCTACGGCAACCAGGAGCGTTGCCGCGGCGACCCAGGCCGACCGTCGGTAGCCGCCTCGTCCGTCCCCTCGGCTGCGTGTCCGGCCGCCGTTCGTCCACACACGCGCGGCAGCTGTCATCGCACCGCGATCCGCGCACCCATGCTGGCGTCGGGAGAGCCTTGTCGTCTGGCCGGCGTAGGGCGCGTTGTCCATGTCAGCAGGGTAGTGGTGCGCCGCCGCCGCGTCCAGACGCTCGAACCGCCCGCCGCGGTTGCGGCCGATCGTCCATCCAGGCGTCCATCCAGCGCCGCAGCTGACCACGACTCGCAACCCCCTGCAGTCCCACGTCGGCGACTCCGCTGCCGTACCCGCTAGTTCCACACAGGATGAACTTGTCGGTAATTGCAGCGCAATCAACGAATCGCTTGACCAGTCTCCGCAACTGGGTAGTCTCCGGCCCTCGAAAGGGCGCCCCGAAGGACTGCGCCAGGGGCCAATCAGGCACCCTGACTGCAGTCACTGGCCGCCGCGCATGACCCCCGTGCCCGAGGTGGAAGACCATGAGCAACAGTACATCCACTGCCGTCCGCGAAGAAATAGCCAAGACAATGCGCCTCACGGACGTGTTTCCGTGCGGGAGCCGCCGCCGCAAGCTCTACCTCGCGACGTGCCTGGATGATTTCATGAACGCCAACGCCTTGCGCGTGCGTTCGATGGTCTGCTTTGAGTGCCCGCAGGGCGCGGAAATCAGGGAGCACTTCGCCGCCGACGCGGACACCGAGGGGCTGCTCGACTCCGAGATCTGGGGGTCGCTCATCACTGGTTTCGAAGAGGAAGAAGGCTGAGACCCGGCCAGACCCCTTCGCGGTCGCCCCGTGTCCACCTCCCAAGCCACTGCTGATTTCATCGGTTCGGATGCGCCCCCACGGTCGCGTCAGCGTCGGCGGGTTGGCGCGAGCCTGTTGATAATACGAGAACAATGCTGGCCGGCCCAGCCGGTGCGCGAGCTGGCGCCGTCACCTCCGACGGCGATACGCCGTCGCGTCCGCTCGCCTTGTTGGCGGGGTTTGCCCGTGCTACCGTCGGCGCCCTGCTGGGCCGCACGCGTCCGCGCGGCTCTTTTTTGGGGATGTTCCATCCCTGCGAGGCGCGCAGCGGTGGCGCGAGCGGCTGGCAGTTGAAGACCGGCCGCTGCCGACGCCTCGGTGGTGGCGGCCCTGGCCGCGCTGCCGGACGGCTCCCGGGACGGAACTCTGGGAAGTAGCGAGCGAGGGAACGATAGACCGGTCGAGCGGCTCTGGGCGGGAGCGTCGTCTCACGAGGCGGCGAGGCGCGTTTGCCTGACCAGATGCAACACAAACGGAGCGCGCCGACCTGACGAACGCCCGAACGAGGGCGACCGGCGACGCGCCAAGATGGCTGCGGAGCGAGCGGCGGTGGGCCGTCGCATAGGTGGGCCAAGCCCCACCGCGCTACGAGCGTCACGGGGCACCGGCACGGCGGTGCGGAGAGATCATGGCCACGGATTCAAACGTGTATCCACAGCGCTTCGGGCGGTACTACCTCACCCAGAAGATCGCCATGGGTGGCATGGCGGAGATCTTCCGCGGCAAGGCCGTCGGCGCCGAGGGTTTCGAGAAGACCGTCGTCATCAAGCGCATCCTTCCGCACTTCTGCGAGGACGAGTCCTTCGTCACGATGTTCAAGGACGAGGCCCGCGTCGCTTCGCACCTCAATCACGGCAACGTCGTGCAGATCTTCGACTTCGATGAAGTCAATGATCTTTTCTACATCGCGATGGAGTACATCGAGGGCCAGGATCTCAAGCGCGTCCTCGACGTCGGCACCAAGGTCGAGCGGCCGATGTCGATCGCCCAGTCGGTCTCGGTGATGATCGAGGCCGGCCTCGGCTTGCACTACGCCCACACCCGCGAGGTCGACGGTCAGCAGCTCAACATCATTCATCGCGACATCTCGCCCCACAACATGATGGTGTCGTACGGTGGCGAGGTGAAGATCATGGACTTCGGCATCGCCAAGGCGGCGAGCCGGTCCACCAAGACGCGCGTCGGCACCGTCAAGGGCAAGTGCGCCTACATGAGCCCCGAGCAGGCCCGCGGCAAGCCCCTCGATCCGCGCAGCGATCTCTTTGCGCTGGGCGTCTGCATGTGGGAGATGCTCAGCGGCAAGCGTCTCTTCGTCGGCGAGTCGGACTTCGAGACCCTCAACAACGTCCTACGAGCCGAGGTGCCGTCCCTGCGTGACCTCAACCCAGAGGTGCCCGAGGAGCTCGACAGGATCGTCCTCCAGTCTCTGGAGAAGGACCGCGACGAGCGCCACGCTGACGTCTCCGCATGGGTAT
>CALGHC010000887.1 GCA_937915965.1 uncultured Myxococcales bacterium | reverse complement strand
TGGCGCGACTGGCTTCGAGGCAGCGGACACGCTCGCTGTCGAGATCGTGCCATCGGGTAGCGGAACGTGGAGCGTGGAGGATGGCGGGCCGGGCGCGATCGCCCACGGCGGCACTGGCGCGCTGGTCTGGCGCCCGACGATGGGAACCCCGATCCCTGGAGCATTGAACGAGTCCGCGGCGACCGTGGCGCCGGTAGAGCTGCCCATCGGCGCGCAGGTGAGCCTGAAATTCTGGGCGCACACCACCTTGCCGCCGGCGGGGGTGGCCGACGTCCGCTTGCGCCTCATGACCTCGTTGGGAAACTGGGTCGTCTGGGATTCCACCGTCCTCGCGTCTTCGGGTTGGGTGCTGGTCGAGCTCGACCTCAGCGGATTCGCCGCCCGCCCAGCGACGCGCGCCGTGGCCTTGCGCTTTGAGTTGCCCGCGGGCGGAGTCTTCCCCGCGAACGCGGCGTTCGCGGTCGATGACGTCGCCTTCACCAGTGGCTGCAAGGCACCCACTTGCGTGACCGACGTGGACTGCGACGACGGCCTCACCGCCACCAGCGAGGCGTGTGGCGCGGGCCAGTGCAGTTACCTCGTCGGCGCCGACTATTGCGAGCAGAGCAAGGACTGCAGCGACGGCAACGGATGCACCAACGACACCTGCTCGCAGTGGGGCTGCGGCTACGTGCCGATCCCCGACTGTTGCACGGTGACGGCTGATTGCGACGACGCCCTGATCTGCACCACCGACTTCTGCAGCGCCAAGAAGTGCAAGCACAACACGCTGCCGGGGTCGGTCTGCTGCGACGCCGTCGGCGACTGTGATGACGACAACGCGTGCACCCTCGACAGCTGCCCCGTGGTCGGGCTTGCGTGTCAGCACACTCAGACCGATCCGCTGTGCTGCGTGTCGTCGGTCGACTGCGATGATGCCGACGCTTGCACCCTTGACCTCTGCGCTGCCAACGCCTGTACCCACAAGAATCAATGCTGCGAGGCGGCCTCGGACTGCGATGACGGCGACGACGTCTGCACGGTGGATGCGTGCGCGGCCGATGGCTTCTGCGCCTGGACCCTGACTGGCGCGCCCGGATGCTGCGAGCCAGTCATGGCCGACAGCGGCTTCGAGGACGGCACCACGGGGATCTGGACCCTGGAGAATGGCAACGCATTGAGCAAATGGCAGCCGGTGAAGGGCAAGGAAGCGGCGAAGGGCACGGGCTCGCTCTACTATGGCAACCTGCAGAAGGGGAATTTCGACGACGGCGCGACCAAGGGCTCTGTGAAGAGCCCGCCGTTCGTTCTGCCCACGTCAGAGGAGGTCACGCTGCGCTTCTCGCTGTGGATGGACACAGAGGGCAGCACCTCGTACGACAAGTTCATCGTCCGCGTGCATTCCGGCGCCAAGAGTTGGGACCTGTGGAACAAGAACGCCGCGGGCTTCAGCTTGAAGGCTTGGTACGCGGGCAAGCTCGAGCTGTCGGCCTTCGCTGGGATGACGGTCACGATCGAGTTCCTCTTCGACACGAACGACGGCATCGCCAATGACGGAGTGGGCGTCTACCTCGACGAGTTGGGGCTCGACAGGACCTGCAAGTCCTACACGTGCAACGTCGCTGCGGACTGCAATGACGGTCTGGCGTTCACCACCGACACCTGTGCCGGCGGCGTCTGTTCCTACACCGTCAACTAGGCCCGCTCCGCTCTGCTCCGGGCCGCCGCGCTTGACGGTCCACCTGCGCGCGAGGATCCTGTCGCCTCTCGGAACTGCGAGATGCACGCCGATGCGCTATTGCCCCAAATGCGGTTCTGTTACCGAAGCTGCCCAATGCCCAGCGGATGGCACGGCGACCGTGCGGCCTGTCGGTGACTCGCATGGCAATGTCCGTGCGGGCGACGTCATTGGTGCCCGCTATCGGGTTGGCGGCGAGCTGGGTCGCGGCGGCTTTGGCGTCGTCTACGACTGCGTTCATGTCACCACCGGTCACCCGGTCGCGGTCAAGGTGCTGCAGCCAGCGCTGGGCGACGACGGCGAAGAGCAGGCGCGGCGATTCTTCCAGGAGGCGTCCACGACGTCGCGCCTGTCCCACCCGAACACCGTGCGGGTCTTCGACTTCGGCCAGACCGACGATGGCGACCTCTTTCTCGCGATGGAACGTCTCGACGGAGACACGCTTCAGCGGGAACTGGACACATGCGCCGAAGCAAAACGGCCGCTGGGCGAGGGCCGGGCGATCGACATCGCTGTCGCCGTCCTGCGCAGCCTCGGCGAGGCGCACGCGCACGGCCTGGTTCACCGCGATCTGAAGCCCGCCAATATCTTCCTTCACGAGCTCGCCGGCGGCGAAGCGATCGTCAAGGTGCTCGATTTCGGCATCGTCAAGAGCGGTGACTCGGCGATGACGCAGCACGGCAAGGCGTTGGGTACGCCAACCCACATGAGCCCCGAACAAGCGATGGGCAAGCCCGTCGATCCGCGCTGCGACCTCTACGCGTTGGGCGTCGTGATGTACGAGTGCCTGACCGGCTCGTTGCCCTTCCCCGGGGACAACCCGTTGGCCGTGGTCATGGCCCACGTCACCGAGCCCGTGCCGCCGATCTTGGAGCGGGTCGCTCGCGGCCGGGTCCGGCCCGAGGTGGCCTCGGTCGTCGAGCGCTCGCTCGCCAAGGACCCCGAGGAGCGCTGGGAGGACGCCGCTGCCATGCGCGCCGCGCTGCAGCGGGCAATGGGCCAGCCGCAGTCCGGCGCTTGGGAGCCGTTTGGCGGGGATGACAACCGGGGCCGTTCAATCGACGATGTCGTGCCCGAGACACCATCTTCGCGTAGTCATCGGCCGCCAGGGGCGACGGCTGCCGTCGCGTCCAGAACCCAAAGCAGCGCCCTCGGCGAGAGCGAGGTGCAGACGCGTCGCGAGTCCGGACCGGGTCGGTTGGCGCGGGCGTCGGTGCGAATCGGAGATCGTCTTCGGGCAGAGTCCGGGCTGCGCACGGGCGCGCCCGAGCCTGCGCCGCTCGCGAGCGGCGGTGGAAAGCGCGCCGAAGCGGCTGCCAAGGTCATGGTCATCGCCAATCCACCACGTGCGGGCAGCGCTCGACAGGCGCTTGAGGCCGCCGCCCCGTCCAAGGGCTCGGTTGCCCGAGGCGACACCAACGCGACCCCGGCCGGCGGACGCGACGCGCGGGTGCGCATCAAGCGCGACACGCGTCCGGCGAGCCGCCTCGCGCGGACCGACGCTCCGTCGACGGAGTCCGCCCCGCCGCCTGTC
>CALGHC010000886.1 GCA_937915965.1 uncultured Myxococcales bacterium | reverse complement strand
GCCTACTTGGCACCTCCCCGCATTGACGCGCGCAGCGATCGCGTACCGGAGCGACAGCGGCCCCTTTCACCTGGGCAGAAATGTGGTATCTCAAGCCGAGGAAGGGGGGCCAGCCGTTGCGCGACATTCACAACGTAGACGGCCCGCTGGCAGACCGGGCAGACCGGGCAGACCGGGCGGACCGGGCAGACCTGGCAGACCTGGCAGACCGGGCGGACCTGGCAGACCTGGCAGACCGGGCGGACCTGGCAGACCTGGCAAACGTCGCCGACTGTGCGCGCGATGCCTTGTTTGTCACGGCCGCGGACGGCGCGATTCGCTTCGCGAACCGAGCCGCAAGCGAATTGACCGGCTACGACCGCGAGGAGCTCAAGTCGATGAGCGCGGCGGCGCTCTACGCCGACCCCGCCGACCGCGTCCGTCTTCTTGAAGCCCTCGCGCAACACGGAATCGTCCGCAATTTCGCAGTTGCTGGACTGCACAAGCGGGGCGGCGCGACAGACCTGGTTGTCGATGCTTCCGTGCGCCGCGACAGCCACGGCGCGGTCGTCGCGATCCATTCTAGCTGCACCAAGCGAACGGTGGACGACCTCGACCACACCGCGCGCCGAAGCGCAGAGGCCGAATTGGCCCGCGCGACCATCGAGTTGAGAAGGACCGAGGGCATACAACGTGCGATACTCGAAGCGATCCCAGATGCGATATTCCGCGTGAACGCCGAATGCCGCTACGTCGACTATGTCCCGGCGTCCGGCTTCGCGACCTTTGTCCCGCCGGAGGTGTTTCTCGGACGCCAGGTCTCTGACGTATTGCCCCAGCCACTGGCGTCGGAACACGAGCGACTGGTCGCGCAAGCCTTGGCGACTGGCGAGACGCAGGTGAGCGAGTACTCGCTGCCGGCCGATGGCGGGGTGCGCTGGTACGAGGCCCGCGTTGTGCCCCTGACGAGCGGCGAGGTCGCAGCCATCGTCCGCGACGTGACAGCCGAGCGGGCCGGCCATCTGCGCATGCTGCAGGCGCAGAAGTTGGAGACGGTCGGTCGCCTCGCAGCCGGAGTCGCCCACGATTTCAACAACCTGATGACGGTGGTCCTTGGCAATACCCAGATGCTCCTCTACCGGCCCGGCACGGAAGCCTGGCGCGAGGACCTCAAAGAGATCAGCAGCGCGGCCGAACGCGCCGCCACCTTGACTCGCCAGCTCCTCGCGTTCGGCCGCAAACAGCGCTTCGAGCCCATCTTGCTCGACCCCGCCCGCCTCCTTGGCCACCTCCAGCAGCTGCTGCGACGTCTGGTCCCCGAGGACGTGCTGCTCACCGTCAATGTCCCCGACCGATGCTGGGCGATCCGCGCCGACGCCAGCCAACTTGAGCAGGTGGTGACGAATCTGGTCGTCAACGCCCGCGACGCCATGCCGAAGGGCGGCCACCTGGCCATCACGCTCGAGAACCTGGTCGCTCCGCCTGGTGATGGGCCCGCAGGCCCGCAGGTGCGGCTCGTGGTCAAGGATGACGGCGCCGGCATGACCGCGGACGTGCTCGCCCGCATTTACGAGCCGTTCTTCACCACCAAGGAGTTTGGTCAGGGCAGTGGGCTGGGCCTGTCGAGTATCTATGGGATCATCCAGACCCATGGAGGCTCGATCGAGGCACACTCCGAGCCTGGAGCGGGTAGCCAATTCGAGATTCTGCTGCCGGCCACAGGCGCGCCCCTCGAGGCAGAACCGGCGCCGCTGCCGCTCGCCGGGGATCAGGCGTCGACGGTCCGCGGCCACGTGCTGGTCGTCGACGACGAAGATCAGGTGCGACGGGTCACTGAGCGGATGGTCGTCTCTCTGGGATATGCCGTGACCCTGGCGGAATCCGGCCAAGAGGCCATCGATCTGGTGCGGTCTGGGGCACTGCGCCCCGATATCCTGCTGTCGGACGTGATGATGCCCGGCGTCGGCGGGCACCGGCTGGCGGAGGCGATGACCGAGATTTGCCCAGGAATGAAGGTCGTCTTGATCTCAGGCTACCCGGGTGAAGGTCCAGCGGATGCCGGCGGCGCTTCGCGGGGTCTGCCGTTGCTGAGCAAGCCGTTCAACCGCGCAGAGCTCGGTGACGTGCTGGCGGCCGCGCTGGCGAGAGACGACCTGGACAGCCCCCCACAATAGGTGACGCCGATTCGTGGCAGCTCGCAGGCCGCCCTGAGTCGCGCGGAGGTTTCCATGAGTGCCCTCGCAGGAGTCCGCGTTCTCGACCTCACCCGCTTGCTCGCCGGGCCGTTTGCGACCCGGATCCTCGCCGATCATGGCGCCGACGTGATCAAACTCGAGCGCCCGGACGGCGGCGACGATACGCGCGCCTTCGGCCCCCCCTTCCAGAACGGCGAATCCGCGTATTTCATGTCGGTCAACGCCGGCAAGCGCTCGATCTGCCTCGATCTCAAGCACGCCGAAGGTCGGGCAGTGGCCCGCAAGCTGGCGCTCGCTTGCGACGTCTTCATCGAGAACTTCCGTCCCGGTACCGCGGCGCGACTCGGGCTTGGCGCCGAAGAGCTGCGTGCCGCGAACCCGCGTCTGGTCTACTGCTCCGTATCGGGTTTCGGCGCGACCGGACCGTGGAGCAACAAGCCAGGCTACGACCTCGCCGTCCAAGGTCGTTCGGGCCTGATGGCGATCACCGGCGAAGCGGCCGGCCCGCCGACCAAGGTCGGCACCTCGATCGCCGACCTGGTGACGGGCCTCTACGCCGCTCAGGGCGTACTGCTGGCGCTGTATCGCCGCGAGCGGACCGGTCGGGGCGACGTCGTCGATCTGGCGATGCTCGACGCCGTGGTCTCGCTGTTGTCGTACCAGGCCGGCATCCACTTCGCCGACGACTCCGTGCCACGGCGCCAAGGCAACCGCCACCCAACGATCGTCCCGTACGAGTCGTTTCCAGCGTCCGACGGCTGGTTCAACCTCGCAGTCGGCAACGACAGCCTGTGGCGTCGCTTCTGTGCGGCGGCTGGCGTCGAGTCCCTCGCCGCAGATCCGCGCTTTGGCACCAATCCTGAGCGCGTCAGCCACCACGACGCGCTCTTTGCCGAGCTGTCGGCGCTGTTTCGCGGCCGAACAGTGGCCAGTTGGCTGGCCTTGCTCGAGGAGGCCGGCGTGCCGTGCGGGCCGATCCTCGAGGTCGACGAGGTCTTCGACCAGGATCAGCTGCACGCGCGCGAGATGGTGGTCGAGATCGACCACCCGACTGCCGGCGCGCTGCGCCAGCTCGGTGTCCCGGTCAAGCTCGCCGAAGCTCCGGGCGCGGTCCGGATCCCGCCGCCGTTGCTTGGTGCCGACACCGAGACCGTTCTCGCCGAGGTCCTGCGCTTCGACGACGCGACCATCGCTGCCTTGCGCGCGAGCGGGGCGTTGGGATGAGCGCCTTCGTGGTTGTTCTCGATGCGCTCGAGATCGCCGATCCAGAGGCCGCCGCGCGCGCCCTGGCCGCCAGCCTCGGGGGCGCGGTCGTCGACCACGCTCAGGCCCTGGCGCACAGCTTCGGTCTGGTCGGCGCGGCGATGCCGCGCGAGCGTGCCGAAGCGACAGTAAGAGCCCTGCGAAGCGTCGGCTGCGGCGCACGCACGGCGCCCGCTGGCCTCGCGCCCGGGGTGCCCAGACCGCTGACCACGCGACTCCTCGATCCGCGCGCCGCCGATGCCCTCACCGCCCAGATCGGCCTGACCGGACCACCGGAGCGGATGCCGTGGTCGCGGATCCTCCTCGTCGTACCCGCGATGATGCAGCGCAAGGCGAAGGTCGCCGCGAAGAAGCAAAGTGGACCAAGCTTCGCCCACAAGGTGGTGGGCGTCGCGACTGGTGCGGCAGTGCTCAGCTCGATACGCAAGCTTGGGACCAGCAAGACCGCCGAGCGAAGCGCGTGGCGCGTCGACGCCGACCCGATGATCGCGATTGTCGCGGCCAATCCGTTGCGGCGAGTCCACGCGTTCGCCGAGCGCCTGGACTACAGCGTCCTGGGTTCGAAGATGGTGGTCGGTGGCGAAAACCTCCGGCCCCTGGTCGCGATGATCCGCGAGCGCTGTCGCGGCGACCTCGCTGGTGCGGCGCTGCTTGACGGTTGGCTTGCCGGCGGGCCAGTACCCGAGCCGCTGTGGGTCGAAGACGGCAACACCTTGGCGCGGCTGGGACGCTGGCTGCTGGTGAGGAGCGCCCTCGATCGGCTGGCAGCCTAGCGAAGACCCACGCGACCGTCCCGTCGGCTTGGTCTACTTGTCGCCGACCGCTTCGATCGCTTCATCGTCAATGACGGCCTCGTCCGTGGCCGCTCCAGCGTTCGTGCCCGCGCCGCCAATCGCCCGTTGCGCCCGGTCGGCGGCGCGCTCGACCTGCCGAGCGTTCTTCGCCGCCTCGTCGAGCGCGTTGCCCGCCGACTCCGCCCTCTCGGAGGCGCCCCGCGCCTTGTCCTTGACGGATTCGACCGCCCTCTTGGCCTCCTCGACCGCCTCGCCGACGGGCCCCTCGGCCTTCTCAAGCTGCGGCAGGATCAGGTAGAGCGCACCAGCCACCAGCAGCGCCAACACAGCCGCGCGAATGAGGGTAGCGACCAACTTGAGCGCGAGCACAAAGACCAGGACGGCGACCGCCGCGGTGACAAGGAGGCTGAGGGTGGGGGTCATGGTGCCCTCGGATCGTGCGGGCCGGGACGACCGGTGCCGCTGGCTGTGACGTCGTCGACGCCGTCGGCAGCGTAGCACCGCGATCAAGCGGGCTCCAGCGAAGCCGTCTTGGCCGCGTGGCTGGACTCGAGCCAAACCCAACGAGCCGTTCTACCGTCCACGTCCAGGCCAGCGACCCGACGCCATGAACGTGGGGTAGTGTTGCCGCCACTCGCCGATCATGAGTTCGAATGGAATCTCAGCAAACGTCCCGTAGTCATGCACGTACTCCATGAATCGGCCGCCGGCGTGATCGTACTGCTGGAAGACGGAGTCGCTGTGACCGTCAAACTCGAGCGGCGCCACGCCCAGGTGATCGCAGAGCTCGCGGTTGAAGGCGGGCGTCGCCGCAACCCAGCGGCCACCGAGATGGAGCTCGACGTAGCCGTGGAAGACCAACAAGCTGGTGCCGAGCTGGCGCTCGAGCTCCTCGGTGCCGATGTGGTTGCGGACGTTGGCGAAGTGAAAGCGGCTGGGGATGCCGACGACACGGGCGCACGCCGCCAGCACGTTGGCCTTGTCGATGCAGTGACCGCCGGCCTCTCGATCCCGCAACAGCACCGCGCTGGCTGCAAACGCCCCTGGACGCGCTTCGACGCCCCATGGGTTGTAGCGGAAGTCATCGCGCACGGCGTAGTACAGGCTGACGGCGTTGGCCACGGGGTCACTGCCTGGCGTGGAGTGCCGGGTGGCGTAATCGACAACCGCCGGGTGATCGCTGTCGACGTAAGCGTTGGGGGTCAGAAAAGGCGTTAGAAGAGGCGTCAGGTCTGTCATTGTCGCTGATCTACCACGGGGCGGCGAAGGGGACGGCGGGCGCGCAAGAATCTGCCCCGCCGGCCGCGAGGGTGCCCGGCG
>CALGHC010000885.1 GCA_937915965.1 uncultured Myxococcales bacterium | reverse complement strand
GATCATGCCCTGGATGAAGCTGAGCAGAATGTAGAAGTCAGGCTTGCCCAGCTCGGCGGAGTGCTTGTTCCAGGTGGCGATGAAGTCGCTCATGCCCGGCACCTCTTCGCCCCAGAAGGGCAGGCCGCTCATCTGATGGTAGTTGGTGAACACCACCGCAGGGATGACCTTGGGGTTGAAGAAGACGTCGATCCACGCCGGGGTGTTGCCGATCCAGATGGGCATGAACTTGAGCTGCGCGGCGGTGCCCAGGATGGGCCCGGTGGCGCTGGGTAGGGTGGTGAGCAGCACGTGGGTGGCGCCCCTGTCCTTGAGCGCGGTAATCACCGCGGCCATGTCCTTCTGGCCCGGGGCGACCGACTGCTCGCTGACGATCTCGACGCCGTGCTTGGCCGCTGCGGCCTTCCAGCCATCGAGGCCGTCTTTGCCGTAGTCGTCCTGCTGGTAGACGATGCCGGCCTTGACCGCCTTGGCGTCGCCCGCCGAGGCGACCACCCAATCCATCGCCCGCATGGCCTCGATCGTGTACGACGGCCCCAGCGGCGGCGTCTGGCGGAACTCAGCCATCTTCGACGACAGCGAGGCGGGGAAGGCCATTACCTTGTCGCGCTCGAGCATGGGTCGCAGCGGCAGCGTGTTCGGCGTGCCGAAGCTGGTGGCGATGAAGAGCACGTCGTCCTTGATCTCGTTGTAAGCCTGGACCGACTTCTGCGGGTTGTAGCCGTGGTCGCGCTCGACCAGCTCGACCGTCCAGCCCTCGGGCAGCATCTCGTCGGCGACCTTGGCGAGCAGCCGCTTGCCGATCGCAAACGGCTTGCCGATCGCCGCGGCCGGCCCGCTCTCGTCGTTGAGGGTGCCGATCTTGATGACCTTCTTGGCCGCGTCGACGCCCTTGCCGGTCTTCAGATCGCCCTTTGCTGGTGCTGGTTCGGCTGGCTCTGCGGCCGTCGTCGGCGTCGCGGCCTCCGCTGGCTCGGCGGTCTTCTCTACGCCCTCGGCGGCCGGCTTGTCGGCGGCCGGCTGCGCTGTCGAAGCCTCGTCGGCCTTCTTGCCGCATCCGGTCACGATCAGAGCGGACACGGCGGCGACCACAAACAGATTGCGTATGGTATTCATATTGTTCCTTTCCGGGCGAGGGGTTTGGCGGTCGCCCGGTGGATGTTCAGCCGGCGACGCTAGCGCATGTGAGGCCCCCACGACAAGCCGTCCTGGGATGCCGCCTGCGGCGCAACCCTGCGTTGCTGCGTCGGTTCGCTGCGTGCGCCAGACACGACAGCGCCTGCGTGCCCTCGCCTCCTTGCGCCTTGATTTGCATCCAGAATCGGCGTGGGGGGGGAGGCGTGACGTCCTGCGGGTCGCCAAACCCGGCGCGGCACCGCTGACGTCGGCGATCCAGGTGACGTGGGTGATCTAGCCAACCGGGGCGAACGGGCGATCGATCCAGTGCAAGCCGGAGTCGTTGATCGCCAGCAGCTGGGTCGGCGCCCCACAGGCCCCGCGTCCGGGCAAGAAGCGCTCGGCCTGGATCTGCACGTCGAGCTGAAAGCGGACCAGATCCACGGCGCTCGACAAGGGCATGCCCCAGTTGATCCGCTGCGGGCCCCAGGCTGCCGCCCGCTTCACATCGTCCATCACCGCCTTGGCGTCCTTGTGGGCCATGCCGTGTTCCTCAAGCACCTTGTGCAGCGCGTCGAGGTTGGCCCCCCACCACAGGGTCTTGATGGCGTCTGCTCGGCCGCGCCACACCAAGGCCTGCGACTGCAAGCTGGCCTGCAGCTTGACCTCGCCGCTGGGCAGCTGCACTTCCCATAGCTCGCCAAAAGCCTCGCCTGGGCTAAATCCGCCGACCAGGACGTTCATGGTGGTCGTCTGGCCCGAATCTCGAGCGATGGGGCCTGCGAATTCGGCGAAGCGGCGGGCCACCTCTTCGACGCCGAGGCGGTCTGGTCGGCCGTCGCAGCAGGTGCGCCAGGCCTCAGCCACCAGCGAACGAAAGTCTCGGCCCCCGTACGACCCCGCCCCGACCATCGCCATGCCGACTGGCAACGTGCCGAACTGCACCAGCTTCGGGTAGGCGTCCTCACGGGTCTCGCCCTCCGGCCCAGTGGTGGTCACGCGGCTGTCGGTCCCCATGACGATGCCGGTGCGAGCGACGAAACAGATGGCGATACTCATGGGCGCAGCTCCGGGTGACGCGACGAGGCAGCGATCGTTGTAGCCGAGTTTGGCCGGGCGCGCTGTCGCACACCTTTCCAGCAAAGAAAGGCACAAGAGGGTGGCAAAAATCAGGCTAGCATGTTTTTTTGTCCACATGACCTTCTCTTGTCAGCGCCGCCCCCTGCCCCGTACGCTGGCGATCGCGACGGGGCAGCCGCCACAGTCCCTGGGTCGACGTCGTCCTCTCGGCGCGGAGCGAACATGGTCCTCGGTGGGCGAGTCTGGCAGTCGAGGTCCTCGGTTTGGCCCGCAGGTGCCGCCGGCTCGCGGCGGCTGGTCGCGGCGCGGTGGGCCCTCTTGTTGTTGATCGCTGCCGCGCTCGTCGCGCCGCCCGCGCACGCCCTGACTCTCACCCAGGTATGGCAGAAGAAGCCCTGGCCTGCCGTCACCGTGCGCCGCTACGCGGTCGCTTCGCCGCTCAATCGCCTCTGGGTCGCGACCATCGATCTGTGCGCATCAAAGGTCCACATTGACGCGACCCGGGCGCCCACTGCCTTGAAGTCCGCCGGCGCTTGGGGAGCGGCTCGCGGCGTGCAGCTCGCCACCAACGGTGACTTCTACAAGACCGGTCCGGTGCGCGTGTACGGCGACGCCGTCGGCGAAGGCATCCACTGGCCGCTCGTGCAGACCGGCGCCGACCCACAGTACGCCTGGGAGTGGTTCTATCAGCACCAGGGCTGGATCGCCGTCGGCCACGACTTTGTCGAGTTCAGCCACACCGAGCTGGTCAAGAAGCAGGCGGCGCAGAAGGGATACACCCAGGGTTGGATGCCAAAGACGGTGACCACAAAGCTGCCCGCCGGCGTGCTGGCGTTGGTGAGCGGCTTTCCCGAGCTGGTCATCGAGGGCAAGCAGGTCACCTGCACGTCGCCGACCGCGGCCTCTTGCTTCCCCGATCGCAGCGACATGCGTGACCGGCATCCGCGCACGGCCATGGGCATCACGGCGGACCGCAAGACCCTGATCTTGGTTGTCGTCGACGGCCGGACCAGCGTGTCGAAGGGCATGTACGGCGCCGAGCTCGCCGAGGTGATGGCCAAGCTGGGGGCCTGGGAGGCGTTCAATCTCGACGGCGGCGGCTCGTCGGAGATGTGGCAGATGGGCACTGGCTACCTCAACAACGTGGTCGGCAACAACCTGGGCAAGTCGGCTCGCCCCGTCGCCAACCACTGGGGGGTCTTTGCCAAGACGGTCGAAGGTCTGCCGGCGCGAGCCGGGCACTGCGTCACCAGCGCGCCATGCGGCACGATTGGCCCCGCTGGTGGCGTCGTCGACAACGCCGATGCCTGCTTTCGCACGTTCGGTGAGGAGAAATACTGGCGCCACGAGAAGACTGGCTGGAAGGGCGAGCTGCGCTGGACGAACGCGTGGAAGACCAGCCAGCCGGGCAACTGGGCGTGGTGGCGGCTGCACCTCGCGGAGGGCGGCAAGTACCAGGTCGACTTCCGCGGCCACAAGACCTGGGGCGTCTGGGCAAAGACCCGCTACGTCGTGCACGCGGATGGCAAGGATCACGTCCTGATCGTGGACCAGGCCAAGCAGACGGCGTGGAAGAAGCTGGGCGTGTGGGACTTCGCG
>CALGHC010000884.1 GCA_937915965.1 uncultured Myxococcales bacterium | reverse complement strand
AAGCGCAGCTCGTGCGCCACCCGCTCCAGGAGCTGCCCTACGCGATCTACGGTGACGACGAGTTCCCGATTCGGCTCATGCGGCTCGCGGGTCTGCCGGGAGATCAGGCGCGCGCCGGTCCGCCCTGACGGAACCGTGTTTCCCATTCGCTCACGCCGAAGGACGCGCGGCCCGGTCCCGCTCGTCATCTACCCGCAGCGAGATTACTGGCGCGTGACCACCGGCGGCAGCAGGATACGGTCGACATCGTTGGTCTTGTCGCTGCCTGTGGATGCGGCGGATTTCGCACGGGCACGCGCGGCCGTCTGGCTCATCGAGGCGCGCGGGTTTGCGCGCGGACTTGCACTCGAAGCGTTGCTGAACGCGAGGCGCGGGGCGCGGGGCTCGGGGCTCGCCGCGCGGGGTGGATGAACGTTGGCTCGAAACAACAGCAGGTCATCTATGCGCTACGCCGCCCACCACCATTCGATCTGCCTCTCGGTTTTCGTCGCGCTGATCGGGCTTTGCTGCTGCGGTCGCAGTCCGCCTCCGCCTTCGCCGCCAGCGGCAGAGTCGCCCGCGCCCGCCGCCGGGTCGACCGTCGCCACGCTGCCCGCGACGCCCACCCCACCGGACACGGTCGCGCCGCCTCGGCTCGCCGCAGCCGTCGCCGCGGTAGCCGAGCGAGACACCGAAGCGGGCGATGATGGCTCGCCGGGCGCAGACGGGCTCGCTCCAGCACCCAAACCCACGGTGATCCACCCGGTTGGCGCGCGCGGTCTGCTTGAGCCCGACCAGGTCGGGCACCTCGTCATCAAGGGCACCCGTCTCAGCAGCCGCGCGATCTTGACGACACTGTACGGCCCTGTGGTCAAGGAGTCCGATGGCACCCTGCGGTCGCCTTGGCCGGCCGGCTCAACCGCTGAACGTGAATGGAACGTCGAGGACTGGGCAGGCGAAGACAACGGTGGCACGTGGGTGACGTACCAGGGCAGCTTCAAGGAGGCGGGCGTGCGGCGTCGATGGGTGGCCTTCGGCACAGGAACCTGGCTCGAGCCGAACGATTCGTCGTGCACGGCGTGCGCGCCGACGACTGGAGCAGCGCTGTTCACGCGCGTGCCTGGCGGCTGGCGACTCGCCGCGTGGTCCACCTTCATCGCGAAACAAGGGCGGATGGGTTTTGGGCCGACTGACTTCACGGTGGTCCGAGTTGGGCCCAACCGCCACGCGCTGCGCACCCGCATGACCTACAGCAACTTTGGCTGCGGCAACGAGGTCATGAGTCTCTTTGGCGCGCACGGCGGTCAGGTCATCGACATGCTGACGCTCTGCCGCGTGACCGCCGACAACGAGGGGTTGTGTGGTGAAGAGTTCAGCCCGTGCTACCAGGAGACGTCGACTGTGAGGTTCGTGCCCCGTCCCCGAACAGGGCCGCCGCTGATCGTGGTCAAGCGCAAACGAACCGGCGAGCACATCGCGACCGTCAGGACGGAGCAGGTCTTTCGATTGGTGGACGATCGATACCAGGGTGAAGACACGGGTTGCGATTGGTGAGGCGCAGTCGCCCCATTTCCTGAACGAGTCTGTCGATGGAACGAAGCACCGGGCGCGCCCGCCGCGCCTGACCGCCGCGTACCACGCTCGACCGTCGTGAACCATGCGTGCACGGGCACGCTTGACAGGCACGCTTGACATGCGTGTAGTATGTAGTACACACTACGCGCATGAGCCAGCCCTTCGGTACCTACGTCCGCGAGCGCCGAGAGACCCGGAAGGTCGACGACGCGTCGTTCTCCGTCCGCGGGCTTGCGGCGCGCATCGAGGTCGAGCCGTCGTATCTGTCCAAGGTCGAGAGGGGGCTGCAGCCGCCGCCCTCCGAGGACAAGATCCTCCGGCTGGCTCACGAGTTGGACGAGGACCCAGACGTGCTGCTGGCCTTGGCTGGCAAGGTCTCGAACGAACTGCTTCGGGTCATCCGCGCGCGTCCAAAGCTTTTTGGCGAGCTGCTGCGCGAGCTGCGCGATATGCCGGACCACGCCGTATTGCGCGTTGTGCGCGAGGTGCGGGACGGCAATTGGTGACCCGGGGCACACCGGGTCATGGAAACAGGAGGAGCCATGATCGAGCTGCAACGTGACAAGCTGGTGTTTCGTTTTCCTGAGGTCGACCCGCGGGCGAAGCTGTCCCTGAGCTTCCAGAGGACCTTGCGCATCCCCGACGACGACAGGGAATGGCCCCTGCCTCCCGGCCTGGGCCGCTTCCCCCTGCGTCACGTCGACGACTTCGCCGCGAAGGTGCCTGCGCCGTGGCTCGACCGCGGCGGCGTGATGCTGCCGATGTATCAGTCGGAGGCCCTGTGGCTGTCCCTTGACCCGGGGTATGTGGAGGACCACGAAGCCGAATGGCCGTTCGCTATCCAGATCGCCACAGGCAAGGTGAGCGCGGTGACCGGCAAGCCGTGGTCGCCTGGGCTGAAGCGCCGTCCGCAAGACTACCTCGTCGCGCCCAGTCAGCCCTGGCTCGATGGCTACTGCGTCGACAAGGGCGTCATCCGCCAGTTCGTCGCCATGCCGCTCGGTGACGGCTACACCGCCGAGGAGCAGCTGACCGGCGAGGCCCAGCACGGTGGCATGCAGATCCGCGTCGTGCCGATGACGCGCGAGGCCTTCGAGCGGCGCTTCCCGAAAGTGCCGCGTCGCCAATGGATGGAGACGACAGGCGTGGACCGCGCCATGCCCTGCGCGCCATGTGGAGCCGCCCCTGACATGGGTCTGGCGCCCGGCGGCCGCATGAGCCAATCCATCGAGAAGGACCCCTATGACCTCGCCGATTGGCACGCCGATGTTTCGGGCCGCTGCTTCGTGCACATCGCCAACTCGCTGGTCTGGCGCCAGCTGACGGGCGAGGGGCCGCCGACGACGCCGTTCACCAGCGCCGAGTACAGCGACGCCGGCCTGCCGTGGTTTGCGTGGTACGACGACAAGTCGACACCGTTGGCTGGCAGCGGCCTGCTCGCCGGCCTCAAGAGCGTGCTGACCTTCGGCAAGGACAAGGGCGCGGCGCCCCTACCGGAGAACGAGGCCGTCGCGCCGGAACGCATCGTCGCGCTGCGGCGTGGGCTCGGGCCCGACGAGGTTCGCGAGGGCGGCTGGTAGGGAGGGGCGTCGTCGTCGGCGGGGCCCGCGAAGAACCACCGCACTTCGTTGTCCAAGGGGTCTGCCAGCCCTGTGGCTTACGTCCCCAGTGGCTACGTCCCCAGTGGCTACGTCCCCAGTGGCTAC
>CALGHC010000883.1 GCA_937915965.1 uncultured Myxococcales bacterium | reverse complement strand
CTCGGCCAGGCGCGCGCCCGCCGCAGCGCCGCCCGCGCCCGTGCCGACGACGATGACGTCGCTGTCGTACTGGGCCGCATCGGCGTAGTCCGCGTGGCGCAAGATCACGTGCGTCCCTCCGCAAACGGGCCGATATGATCGTCGCTCCCAGCCGACTCGCCGGCGATCAGACGCTGGCGCAGGGCGATTCGACTGTTGGTGAAGGCGATAACGTCATAGCCCATCGCTGCGTGCACCTCGGGCTGGTCGTACCAGGCGCTCATCACCAGGCTGCGCACCCCGTTGGTCGCGTCGCGTACGACCCCGATGCGGCTGTGGGCGAGGCGTTCGATGAGGTCGGCGACGCGCTCGGCCGGCAGCATCGACAGGGGCCGCCAACTGTAGAAGAGCCACCACGGCGCCAGCTGCAGAACGGCGAGCCAGCTTCTCAGACCGATCGACACCGGCCAGCCCATGTAGGGCAGCCAGCCGCGGATGAACCGGTCGATTCGTCCGGCCGCGTCGTCGAGCTGCGGCGCTGGCGGCGGCGGAAGGAGGCCGACGATGAGGGCGGCCAGCGCGCGCCGGCTCAGGGAGCCCAGCTCCGTCGGCTCCGCGCGCTGCCAACCGTCGTCTGGGTGGCACCGGACTCCGGCGGCTGGTTCGCCTGCGTCGCTGCCGGCGTCGCTGCCGGCGTCGCTCGTCAGATTCGGATCGCGCATCGAGGCCCCACGGTCTGCCCTTCGTCGAGCCTGACTGCACTCGGCAACGACCCTGATGTCAAGGCGCATCCGGGGGGCGTTCAATTCGGCCCGCTGGGCCGGCCATCCAGCGCGACCAGGCGGTCAGACGCTCTGTCCCGTGGGCGACTCTGTCCCGTCGGCGACTCTGTCCGTGGGCGACCCTGTCCGTGGGGGACTCTGGCCATCAGCGAGCACGCCATGTCAGACTCGGTCTCCCAGGAGCGCCGCCCGTGCAACCGTCCCGTATCCCCAGTCGCCATTCTTTGGGCGCCCTACTCGTAGCCACCGGGCTGGTCATCTCGACGCCGCTGGCGCTCTCGTGCAGCTCGACGGAGCCGGGCGTCACCTCGGCCGCGGCGATCGCGTGCGCCGGCGACGCATGCAGCGGGGCAGCTGACACCGCCGCGCCGCCCGTCTTCGTGCTCTTCTTCGACCACGCCACCCTCGCCGCGACCCCCGCCTCCGGCGGTGCCTGGGATGACGACGGCACAGCGCCCGACGCGTTTGTACAGGTCCTTGTCGCAGGTGAGGCACGTTGCGCGACGTCGACGCGTGCCAATACGCTGACACCCGATTGGCACCAAAGCTGCGAGATCGGGCTCGCAGCCGGTGTTTCCGTCGAGATCGTTGTCTTGGACGAGGACGGCGACGACCCGCCGCAGCTCATCGGCACGATCGACGCGAGCGCCTCGCTTTGCTGGTCGTGCACCGGCAAGCAGGCGCTGGCCGCGCCGGCGAACTCCGCGCTCACCGAGATCGATTTCCAACTTTGGCGGCAGTAGCGGCGGTCCCTGTCGCTGTCGGTGCTGTCGGCGCTAGCCGGTCCCGCGCTCGCATGCCAGACACAAGGCGGCTTCGGGGCGGGCTGCCAGCCGCTCGGCTGCGACGTCCTCGCCGCAGTTCACGCACTCGCCGTACGTCCCCTGGTCGACGCGAAGGCGAGCCGCTTCGAGCAGCTGCATGCGCCGGTCGAGGCGTCGAATGCGCGCGAGCCCCATCTGCTGTTGTTGCATCGCGTCGAGCCGGGTCAAGCGGCCAAGCGACGGGTCGGGCGCCACCGGGCGCGCGTCCTCGCGAGCGAGCTCCAGGGACGCCCGGACCTCGCTCATCGCCGCAGCGATGGCTGCCTGTGGTTCCATGGTCGCACCCGCGGGTCGCGTCGTGTCCCATGCCACGTACGCCAGAAGCCCCGACCATAGCCCTCACCGCCCCTGCGGCCAAGTCGGCTGAACCCGGCGCCTCCACCGCTTGACGCCAGACCTGGGAGCCGCTTGACTCCGCTGCCTCGCGCCGGCCCAGTACCCCAGGATTCGTTCATGAGCGACCGCGCCGTATTCGTCCTGACCGCCGACTGCCCTGACCGCATGGGCATCGTCGCCGCCGTCTCCGGCTTCCTCGCCGATCGCAGCTGCTTCATCATTGAATCTGCTCATCACCGCGAGGAATGCACGGACCGCTTCTTCATGCGTACTGTCTTCCACCCCCCTGAAGGGTGCGAGCGCGCCTCGATCGGCGACGCCTTTGCCCACATCGGTCAGCGTTTCGAGATGCGCTGGCGCCTACACGACGCGAGTCACAGGCAGCGCTTGCTCATCCTCGTGTCTCGCCAGGGCCACTGCCTCAACGACCTGCTCTATCGCTTTCGTACCGGCATCCTGCCCATCGAGATCCCGGCGATCGTGTCAAATCACCCGGACTTTGAGCCCGAGGCGCAGTTCCACCAGATCCCCTTCCACCATTGGCCGGTCACGGCGGCCACCAAAGCCGACCAGGAAGCCCAGATCTGGCAGCTCGTTCGCGACGAGCACATCGATCTGGTCGTGCTCGCTCGCTACATGCAGATCCTCAGCCCCGACCTGTGTGACAAGCTCGCCGGTCGGATCATCAACATCCACCACAGCTTCTTGCCTGGCTTCAAGGGCGCGCGTCCCTACCAGCAAGCCTATGACCGAGGCGTGAAGCTGATCGGCGCGACGGCCCATTATGTGACCGCCGATCTCGACGAGGGGCCGATCATTGACCAGGCCATCGAGCGAGTCGATCACGGACAGGGCCCCCGCGAGCTCGCCGCCGTCGGCCGCGACATCGAGAGCGTCGTGCTCGGCCGCGCGGTGCGCTTCCACTGCGAACACCGGGTGCTCGTGAACGGCAAGCGGACGGTGGTCTTTCGCTAGCTCGATGGACTT
>CALGHC010000882.1 GCA_937915965.1 uncultured Myxococcales bacterium | reverse complement strand
CGTCTTCACCGGCGAGTCCACCAAGATCGTGGCGGCGATGCCGCTGTCGGCGGCGACCGGCGAAGGTCCGATCGATGCGTCCACCGTGACGCTCATCCAGACCGACGTCGATGGCAAAGAGCTGCAGACACACGGCAAGATGCTCGACAACGGCAACCTCGGGAATTGCGACGAGATCCAGAAGGACGGTGTGTTCTCGTTGTGCGTGAACGTCAACGCCTCCAAGCCCGAGACGCTCTACTTCCGCGTCAAAGCCGGCGCGAAGATCGCCGGCGAGACCTACACGGCCCACTCGCCCCTCGCCGCCGTCGACGTGGTCGATCGGTTTACGCAGTCCGAGTGCACCGCGATCGTCGGCCTGCAAAAGCAGACCAAGCAGACGTACCTGAGCGCCATCGGCGCGGGCACGGACAGCACGGTCGCGCGCGACGAGGCGATCGCCAGCTTGAAGCTCAGCGACGCTGTCGCCGACGCTGGACCGGCCAGCGGAGACGGTTTTGGTGTGTGGGTGCACTACAAGACTGGCCGGGTTGGCGGTCTGAATCTCGCACCCGACGGTTTGCGCGCCGGCGGTGGCGGTGTCGATCCCGGCTACGGCTCGGCGTTGCCAACTCACAGCGTCGGCACCCGGCGCGCGTTGGCTCTGGCGCCCTTCCAGACAGAGTTTGCTGCCAACGGCGGTGACGAAGCCGCTGAGGCTGGTACGCAGCTCGCCGCCCAGCAGTGCCCGCCCTTCCAGGTCGACCAGTACGCGGGCAACAAGGCGCTGCTGAAGTCGTATCGCGAGATGAGCAGCTATGGCCTGATCGCGATCACCGGCCACGGCGAGGCCCTCTTCGCCGGCATGGATTCCGCCGCCAAGAAGGTCCTGGGTTGGGAGCACCTCGGCGCCCAGGAGGTCATCTGGAGCGGCGAGGCGGTGAACTGTAGCGCCCTGACGACCAGCTCGAAGGGCTGCAAGACCGACGGCCAATGCCCGGCAGGCCACGAATGCGTCATCAACGGAGGTGGCGGATCGGGTATTTGCATCGACAACACCCAGGCCGACGTCATGCGCGGCCGCACCGTCATCGGTGCCGACACCTACGCCATCACACCGGCGTTCGTGCAACGTTATGCAAGCCGGCACGCCTTCCCCGGGTCGATCGTCTACCTCGGCGCCTGCCGCACCATGTACAACGGCTCCTTCGCGGTGCAGGTCTACGGTCACGGCGCACAGGCCGTTGTCGGTTTCACGGACTATGTCTCCAACGCTTTCGCTCACGACCGCGGCAAGGCGTTCTTCGACTCCCTCATCACCGACGGCGGCAGCGTGCTTCAGGCCACCACGACCAACGGCGCCGATCCCCAGCACAAGGGTCGGATGTTCTTTCTGGGCCAGAGCAAGGCCAACATCAGCGATTCGCATCTCATCAACAACAGCTGGGACCTGGGCAAGATCACCGGTTGGAAGGCTGTTGGCGATGGCCGCGTTATCTCGCGCCTCGGCGTCACGACCCCGGTCGCAGGGAAGTTCATGGGCATCATCTCCACTGGCCTGGGCTTCACCCAGCAGTCTGGCTCGCTCGAGCAGCCCTTCTGCGTCTCCCCAGGAATGAGCGAGATGTGCTTCTTCTGGAAATTCTACAGCGAGGAGTTCCTTGAGTGGTGCGGCTCCTCGTACATGGACCGCTTCACCGCGACCCTGACCGCCAGCGCCGGCAAGTTGACGATGGTCGATGTCTACATCGATCCGCTCTGCCCCTACGACTGCGGTGGCAAGGCGACGTGCGAGCCCGGCTCGTCTGCGTGCAAGTGTGGATCGCAGTGGAAGACGCTGACGCCCGGCGACGTCAGCTTCGACCAGGGCGGCGTCTACATGACGCCTTGGCAGAAGGCCTGCGTGGATGTCTCGCCATTCGAGAGCAAGCGCGTGAACCTGAAGTTCTTTGCGACTGACGTCGGCGACTCGATCTTCGACTCGGCGATTCTCATCGACGAGGTCTCGATCCAGTAGCGGCCGAGCTGCCCGCCCGCCTCGGTCGGCCTCCGGCTGGGCGTTTGGGGCCTCGCGTAGCCGGCACGGCTCGGGCTAGTCGCCGCGCGGTCGTCGTGGCAGGCTTCGACCACCTGCGTCCGCGTGAATTCGGACCTTGGAGGCTGTGATGAGACGGTTGCCTTGCCTGGGGCGAATCCCACGATCCTCGTTGATGCGATTCTCGTTGATGTGGCTCTCGCTGAGCCTCTTGCTGATTGCACCGACGGCATGCGTCGACCCTCCGCAGGAGGAGCCAACAGACAACAGCACCGACAGCGGCGGCGACAGCGGCGCCGGCATCGACGTCAACTTTGGCGCGGACGCGAGCGAGACTGGCGCGGAGGCCGGTGGCGCCGATGGCGTCAGCGACGACTTCGTCTGGTTGACCTTCGAGGTGGACGACAGCGCGAACCAGACCTTCGCCGACGCGGAGATCAAGTGGACGGGCTCGTTCTCGTGGGATCAGGCGACCAACACGGTCGTCTACGCGACCAGCTGGCTGCCCACCGACGGCCCGTATCCGGTGCTCTACGACGACGGTCCGATCTCTGCGGGCGGTCACGAGAAGGAAGGCGCCACCAAGGGGGACCACTTCTTCTCGACCCAGGTGAAGTTCCACGCCGATGAAGCGACCGTCATCGAGTACGGCGCGCTCAACGAATTCGACAACTGGATGTGGGTCGGCGCAAACGGCACGCTGACGGTCGCCAAAGGCAGCACCGGTACATTGGACGCGACGGGCATGAAGCTCGGCGCGCACGGTGACACGGACATCCGCCTCGTCATCGACACCAACGCCCTGCACGAGAAGTTCTCGACCTGGTCGACCGCCGCCAACAAGTTCTTCGTCAAGGGCACGATGAACATGTGGACGCCGGTCCAGCTTCTTGACGACGGCAAGAAAGGTGACGCGGTCGCCGAGGATGGCGTGCTGACCTACGTGCACGGCAACAACCTCGGCAAACACGACGGACTTTTGACCGAGGGCGACGAGGTCCAGTTCATCTTTGTCGCGACGATGGGCGACCAGTTCCCTGAGGACGGCGCCGAGTACAAAGCGCCGACCGAGGCCTACGCCGACGGCGTGAGCGCGTCGACGGCGACGGGTCCGGGCGACGCGTGGGTCGCGGCGGAGATCGTCAAGGCCAAAGATTCCAAGGGGAAATTCTTGAACACGGCGATCGTCGTGCCGGCCAAGAGGGTCGGGCCGGGCTGTGCGCCGGCGTGCGGGGACGGCCAGATCTGTCAGGGCGGCGTCTGTGTCGACGACGTCAAGCCCTGCGCGTCGGCATGCGCCGACTGGCAGACCTGCGAGAAAGGGGCATGCGTCGACAAGCCATGTGACCCCGCCTGCGCTGGCTGGCAGACCTGCGAAGAGGGAGCTTGCGTCGACAAGCCTTGCGATCCCGCCTGCGACGCCGGCTGGGAGTGTGTGCAGGGCGCGTGCTTCGACCCCGCCGCCTGTGTCCCCGCTTGCGAGAGCGGCCAGGCCTGCGTGGACAAGGCCTGCGTCGATCTTCTCGCCCTCGACAAGGTCGAACCCCTGCACGGCCCAATCGTCGGCGGCACCAAGATCGCCGTCTGGGGCGCCGGTTTCAAGGCGGGTATCGCTGTGCGTCTTGATGGCGTGGAGGCCACTGACGTCGTGGTGCAAGCGGACGGCAAGCGGATCGATTGCGCGACGCCGCCGCACGCGCCTGGCCTCGTTGGGGTCGAGGTCGACAACGGCGGCGACGACAAGGTCTCCAAGGCGGACCTCTTCACGTACGACAAGCCGCCACCGCCGACGGCGCGCCTGATCGATCCGCTGGCGATCGCCGCGTTCGTCGGCGAGCCGATCGGCGGCGCCAAGGCGTTGGTCAAAGTCGCTACCATCAGCCAGACCCCCGGCGCGACCGAGGGTCTCAAGGTCGAGATCGGTTATGGGCCGATCGGCTCCAACCCGCTGCTACCCGCCGACGCGGGTGACTGGACCTGGGCCGCCGCCACCTTTGAGGAGGAGAACCTCGCCAAGGGAGAGGAGACCTGGACCGGCGACTTCGGCGTGTTGGCCAAGGGCACGTATGCGTTCACCCTGCGCGCCAGCTACGGCGGTGATGTCGCCTATGCCGACACCGACGGATCGGACGCCAGCGGTTTCGATCCCACCAAGATCGGATCGCTGACCCTCAAGCTCAAGAGCCTCGACCCCACGCTCACGGGGATCGAGCCCATGTGGGTCGCAACCAGCGGCGGCACGGTGGTGTTGCTCGGCGACAACCTCGCGGCCGCAGACAAGGTCGAGTTCACGGGACTCATCTTCGGTAACCCCAAGACCTTCGTGGCCGCGAAGATCGTCGACGCTCCCGGCAAGGGGCTGTCGGTCACCACCTCGCAGATGTTCCCGCTGCTGTACGACGTTCACCTCGCTCCGGGTGGCTTCGCGCCACTGAAGCTCGATCAGATCCTCTACGCCGTTCCCTACGGCAAGGTGAAGGTGGACGGAGACATCGGCCAGGTAGCGGACTGGGACAAGTTCGCCGCCGCCTCGCAAAACCAGCTGCCGAGCGACTGGGGCGTAGGCAAGAACGAGCTGAAGGTGCTCTGGATGCAGTTTGACGCCGACAACCTCTACATTGGCGTCAACGCCATCACCGAGGAGCTCAACACAGTCATCGTCTACGTGGACACCGACTACGGCACAGGCACCGGCGTCGCCCATCCCGCCGACATCGTCGACGCCACCGGCGACCTCGACCTGGCGATCGGCACGCTGGCGAAGAGCGGCGACCCCAAGCTCGGCTTCGAGTTCGCCTTCGCCACGATCGGCATGGCCAGCTTCGCCACCGGCAATCCGGCCGAGTCGATCGCCGCGGGTTGGCGCGACCTCGCCAAGCCCGACGACCTCGCCTGGCTGGGCGCGCCGGTCCTGGCCAACAAGGCGAAGCAGGGGATCGAGGCTTCGATTCCACTCAAGGCGCTCTACCCGGCGGGGCTGCCGGCGACCGGTTCTACGCTGGCGGTCGTCGTCCTCCTGGGAAGCAAGGACGGTTCGACGCTGTCGAATCAGGTCCTGCCCAGCCAAGATGGCCTGCCCGCCGGTAGTCAGTTCGTCTCGGCTCAGAAGCTGCAGGTCTTCCTCAGCGCTCCGTAGTGTTGACGACGCAAGCGGCGGCGGTCACAAGTCTTCGCGCGTACTGTGCCGGCGATCCGCTACACTGCCGCGGTGCCAGCGCGGTCCTTGCGCGGCGGCTCGACCCGGGTTCGCGGTCCACGAGAGGTTTGGCGATGGTGAAAACGGATCAGTTCGACGACGCGATCCGCCCCCAGGACGGCCGCGCGGCTGCGTCTCACCGCTCTGGCGAGCGCGTGGTCGCGGTCTTCGCTGCCGCTGCCGTCGCCGCTGTCGCGTCGACCCTCGCGCTTGCGTCGCCGGCATCCGCGAAGGTGC
>CALGHC010000881.1 GCA_937915965.1 uncultured Myxococcales bacterium | reverse complement strand
GGCGACACTAGAACGACCCGGCGACACTAGAACGACCCGGCGACACTAGAACGACCCGGCGACACTAGAACGACAAAGTCCACCCCAGCGTGCCGGGCCCGACCGCCGGCAGCATCGAGATCTGGCGACCGTCGCGGTCGAGCCAGATCAGGATCGCGCCGGTGCCGGCGACCGCGAGACCCGAGAACGTGACGACCTGCCAGCGAAGGCGGCTGTCGTTGATTTCGGTCTGGCGGGCCGTATAGTCGTCGTACCTCATCGTCGCGATCTGGCCATCGACGTTGTGCGTGTCGGTCTGGGCGTTGAGGTCAGCCTGGTCGCTCTCTGCGAGTCCCCACAGCACGCCACCGGCGAGCGCGACGACGGCGCCGAGTCCAAGCGACGACCACGCCGCGATCCGAGTGACGCTGGTCTTGCCCGCGGCAGAGACCCCGGCGGACGCACCGCCAGAGGCAGCCGCATCGGTAGCGGCCCCGGCGGGAGGGTCAGCACCGCCGGCAGCGCCATCGGTTCCGCCACCAGCCGACTCGCCACCCTGAGCGCCGTCGCTGCGCGGGCCATCCTTGCCGCTGGCTTCCTTGCCCCCAGCTTCGTCGCTGCCGGCTTCCTTGCCACCAAAGCGAGCGCGCAGGTCGCGCACCTCGGCGAGGTGGCTGCGTGCCCGCTGTTCCATCACCGCAGGCAGACCCTCGAGCGCCAGCACGGCGGCGTAGTCACGCTCCGCCGCTTCGAACTTGAACGATCGCTGTTCGCAGCGGGCCGCGTTGAACAGCAGCACCGGCAGCTTCTGCTTGTCCCACGCCTTGTGAAAGAGCGCGGCGCACTCGATGAACTGGCCCTTCTTGTAGTGACGGTTGGCGCGCTTGACCAGGGCCGCGGTGGCCCGCTTCATCCCCTTGGGCGCCGCGAGAGCGCCACGAGACGGCAGACCAGCAAGCGCAAATACGATCAGCGCAATGACGGCCGGGGCGAACAGACCGACGAGGATGGCGCGAGCGGACGCGGCCCATGGCGAGCGCGCCACATGAGGCGGCCCAAGCCTGCGCGCGTCGCCTGAGGTTCTGATCATCGCGAGGGCCTGTGTCGCCGAATCGCGCCTCCGCGCGATCCTGCGCACAACGCGACCATTCGGTGGCACGCAGGGTAGCGGCGCACCGCTTCGGGCGTCAACGTGAGGATGAGGCGGGGTCGAGAACCCACCGCGAGGCACCCGCCACAAACTTTTTGCGTCACGGTTTTTGCACAACCTCCGTTCACTGCTGGGGCGGGACCGACACGAGCCCGCGCACCGAGACAAGAACTCAAATTCAGCCGCCGGGCCCAAGCCCGCAGGCTGCGGCGGCGCCCTGCCGCCAGGAGGATCGCATGAAGCCCAACTCCAACGCACCGATCGCCCACGGTGCGAGTGCCTTCATCAAGCTGCTGCTTTGCCAGACCGATGAGGCCGGCCGGTTCGCCGTCATCAACCGCAACGCGGGCCGTTATCGTGACCGCGACGTCGCTGAGGCCGCCGTTGAGGCGCTCTGCCGGCGCGGACCACATGACTGTGAAGACGTCTGCCTGCTGCTGGCCATGGCGGCCGTGACGCCTTGGACACCGCGCCGCGCCAAGAAGCTGCTCGACCGCCTCTTTCAGCCGGGGCTATGCCTGGTCGGTCGGCTGACGATCGCCACCGTGTTGGTTCGCGAAGCGGGCGAGGGGGTGGCCGACGTGATGGGGGCCTTCGACGAGAGCGAGCGGCCCGATCTCAACGAGTGGCTCGAGGACGACATCGAAGAGGGGCTTGAACCGGTCAGCTTGAGCGTCGATCCCGCGGTCGCACAGGCGTGACCCATCGACTGATGGTCCGGCCTTCCAGACCGTCAGTCGGCCTGGCCGACTACGACTTCTGCAGGGTCCTTGGCGGTGGCCTGACGCGCGTCGATCGTGTTGTGCAGGTGGGCGACTGCGATGCCGGTACGGACGCCGGCTGCGGCCTTGCGGCTCGCCTCGATCGCCTTGCCGGGCAACAGGCCGATGATCAACAGGCCAGCCGCTGCGAGACCCATCGCCCACGACAGGGATGGCTCACGCACGTAGCGCCGCTCTGTGGCGCCCTCGGGACGCATGTAGATGTAGACGGTCACGCGCAGGTAGTAGTACGCCGCGACGACCGAGTTCAGGACCATGATGACGACGTGCGGCAGGTAGCGGCCATCCTCGACCGAGAGGACCTCGCGCAACATCACAAACTTGCCAAAGAAGCCGAGGGTGGGCGGAACGCCGGCGAGCGAGATCATCGCCAGACCGAGCACGGCGCCGGCGAAGGGGTGACGCCGACCCAGGCCGGCGAGCTGCGACTCGGTGGTCAGCTCCTCGCCGTCGGCGCCCACGGTGACCAAGGCGGCGAACGCGGCGAGGGAGGCGAGGTCATAGCCAACGAGGTAGAAGGGAATGTTGCCGCCGGGCAAGGCGTACGGCGCGCCGAGGCCGGGATCCGGCGACATGGCCACACAGCCAAGCAGCAGGTAGCCGGCGTGGGCGATCGCCGAGTACGCGAGCATTCGCTTGACGTTGCGCTGCGGCAAAGCGAGCAGGTTGCCGACCGTCATCGTGATCACGGCGAAGATCGCCAACAGCGAGCCGATGCCCACCGGCAGCGAGGCCAGGGCCTCTCCCGACATCGGCACGACCAGCAGCTTGAGCAGGGCGCCGAAGGCAGCGACCTTCACGCCGCTCGACATGAAGCCGGTGATCGACGTCGGCGCGCCCTCGTAGGCGTCGGGAGCCCACATGTGGAAGGGCACCGCAGAGACCTTGAAGAGGAAGGCAGCGAGCAAGAAGACCAGAGACAGCGACAGGTAGAGGTGCTCGGGACCATGCAGGTCAATGAGGGCGCGCTGGATCTCGACGTAGCTTGTGCCGCCGCTGAACCCATAAACGAACGCCATGCCGTACAGGAGGAGCGCCGAGCTGACCGCGCCCATCAAGAAGTACTTGGTGCCCGCCTCGATCGACGCGGCCGAGCTGCGCTTGAACGCCGCCAGGACGTAGATCGACAGCGACATGATCTCGAGGCCGATGAAGAGCGTGAGGATGCTCTCGGCCGCCACCATCACCATCATCCCGAAGGCCGCAAAGTGCAGGAGGGCGTAGAACTCCGCGAAGCTCATGCCTTGCTCTTCGAGGAAGCGCGGGCTGGTGAGGTGGGTCAGTGCGGCGCAGACTGAGACCAGCGCGACGAAGAAGAGCCCATAGGGGCTCATCGACAGGTGCCCCGAGAAGGCGACGGTTGCCATCTCGTGCGGGCCGGTAACCCACAGGACGGCCGTCGCGGCGAGGGTGATCAGGCTGAAGGCGGCGCCAAAGTATCCCCAGAAGCGCGCGCCGAAGGTGGTGCCCTCGTGCCGCAAAAATGGATCGACCAGCAGAGTAAAAAGCGCGGCGGCGAGGGTGATCAGCAGAGGCGTCAACAGCGCAAGATCGTGTAGCATGGTCGCCTTCCTCTTCCTGCGGCACCGCGTGTCCGCCGTGCCTTTCTCGCATGGGGTGACGGTTCGCCGCCCCGGGCGGGAGGTACCCGGCAAGCCCGGCACATCCCGTCATTCACCAACGCGCGTCAGTCCTCAGCGCTCGGCGCCAGCCCATCGTCGGCTTGTGCCGCCGCCAGCCGCACGCCGGCCCGGGCGTCTTGGGCGATTCGCTCGCGAAGCAGGCGCTGGTAATCGCCAGGAGCCCGGACCTGCAGGATGGCCGGGCGGTTGGCGTAGACCATCCCCCGCACCGTCGCTTCGCTGATCTTGAGGAAGCCACTGGGGAGGATCCCGACCCACAGGACCACCACCACCAGGGCGCCAGCGACGAGCTTCTCGCGCAGGGTCAGGTCGGTGAGCGCCTCGTTCTCTGGCCGGGTGTTCGGCCCAAAGAAGACCCGTCGAACCATCGACAGCATGTAGATCGCACCGAGGATCACGCCGCTGCAGGCGATCGCGCCGCCGACTAGCACGATCGTGCGCCAGCTGACGCCGTCTGCGCTCGCGTCCATCACCGAGCGCACGCCCTCTTTGAAGGTACCCGCGAAGATCAGGAACTCGCCGACAAAGCCGTTGGTCAACGGCAGGGCGATGCTCGACATCGTGATGATCACAAAGAGGGCCGTGTAGACCGGCATCCGCGCGGCGATCCCGCCAAAGTCCTTGATCTCTCTGGTGTGGCGCCGCTCGTAGAGGTAGCCAACCAGGAGGAAGAGCGCGCCGGTGGAGATGCCGTGGTTGACCATCTGCAAGACGGCTCCCTGCAGGGCCTCTTCGTTGAAGACGACGATGCCGAGCATCACGAAGCCCAAGTGGCTGACAGACGAGTAGGCCACCAGCCGCTTGATGTCGGTCTGCACGTAGGCCATGAGGGCGCCAAAGACGATGCCGATGACGCTCAGCACGATCAGCAGGGGCGAGTACGTGCCCATCGCGCTGGGGAAGAGCGGGATGGCAAAGCGCAAGATGCCGTAGGTGCCGAGCTTGAGCAGAACACCGGCGAGGATGATCGAGCCTGGGGTGGGCGCCTCGGTGTGGGCGTCGGGCAACCAGGTGTGGAAGGGAAACAGCGGTACCTTGATGAGGAAGGCGAGGGCGAAGACGGTGAACAGCCAGAACTGCTGATCGGCGGTCAGCTCGAGCGCCATGAGGTCGGCGAGGGCGAAGCTCGAGCCAGCGTGCAGGTACAGCCAGATGATGCCGACCAGCATCAGGAGCGAGCCGAACATCGTGTAGAGGAAGAACTTGATGGTCGCGTAGATGCGGTCGCGGCCGCCCCAGATGCCGATGATCAGGTACATCGGCACCAGCATGATCTCCCACATGACGTAGAAGACCATCAGGTCGATGGCGAGCAGCGCGCCGAGCATGCCGGTCTCAAGGACCAGCAAAGCGATGGTGAACTCCTTGGTGCGCTTCTCGATCGACGACCACGACGAGATGAAGACCAGCGGCGTGAGGAAACCGGTCAGCAAGACCAACGGCATCGAGATGCCGTCGACCCCCAACGTCCAGCGGGCGCCCAGCGCGGGGATCCAGGCGAAGTTGTCGACCAGCTGCAGGCCGGCGAGGGACACATCGAAGGCGCCGAAGGCGAAGAGCGTCAGCGCAAACGTCACCAGCGTGCCGAGCAGGCCCAGCGCGCGGTGAGCCGTCGGCTGGTCTGCCGGCAAGAAGAAGCCAAGCGCCGCGAAGACAAGCGGCATCAGGCAGGTCAGCGTCAACAGCGGGAAAGCTGCGACGTGCTGGATCTGCGAGAACGTCTGGGCGAGGTTCGCTTCCATCAGGCTATCCTCAAAGCCGCACGGCGCTGGCCACCAAAGGGCCAGTGCGACGGCGGTGAATCAGACGAGGTACCACGCCAATACGGCGACGCCGACGACCAGGCCAACCAGGTAGGCCTGGACCTGACCATTTTGCAGGGTCCGAGCGGCCGAGCCGATGCCGTAGAGCACCAGCCCCGGTGCGCGCACCATCAGGATATCGATGATCAGGCGATCAACGACCGTGAACAGCACCCGAGAGCCGACGCGCAGGCCGCGCACCACGGTCGCGTGGTACAGCTCGTCGACCCAGTACTTGTTGATCAGGGCGTTGTGCAGCGGGGCCAACCTGGCGGCGACCGCTGCGGCTGTGTCGCTCGGCCCATTGCGATACATCTGGGCGGCCGCGCCGATGCCCGCGGCCGCGATCGCGACCGAGACCGCCATCAGGCCGTATTCGGTGACCGCGTCGAGGTGCCCGGTGATGAAGTGCTCGCCGCGGCCGACCACCGGTTCGAGCCAGTGGAAGAACCAGTTGTACTCGCCGTGCGCGAACGGGATGCCCAGGAAGCCAGCGACCGCGGCGAGCAGCGCCAGCGTGCCCAAGGCCGCCGCCATGGGCCAAGGAGCGTCATGGGCGTGGGAGAGCACGTGGGGGTCGCCCCGGTAGCTGCCGCCAAATGTCATCCAATACAGGCGGAACATGTAGAAGGCGGTCATCAGGGCGGCGAGCGCGCCCAGGGCCCAGGCGATCTTGTGCCAAAACGCCAGCGCCTCGACCGAGGCGACATACTCCGCCGTCTTCTGCTTCTCCGCCGCCTCGATCTGCTTCTCCGCCGCCTCGATCTGCTCGTCGGAGAGATTGGCGATGCCGTCTGGCCCCTTCTGCTCGCTGAGCAGCTCGATGCGCGCCTGACGCTTCAGGCCGGGCTCGTAGTACTCGACCAGGGTCTCGGTGTTGGCATGGAAGGCGAAGGTCTCGGCGAGGATCGCGTCCTTGGAGAAGAAGCCGGCGAGCGGCGGCACGCCGGCGATGGCGATGCACGAGATCAGGAAGGTCCAGCGGATGATCGGCATCTTCGCGGCGAGGCCACCCATCTTGCGGATGTCCTGTTCGTGGTGGAGGGCGTGAATGACGGCGCCCGCACCCAGGAAGAGGCAGGCCTTGAAGAATGCGTGGGTGAAGAGGTGGAAGACGCCAGCGGCGAATGCGCCCGCGCCGACCGCGATGAACATGTAGCCCAGCTGCGAGACCGTCGAGTAGGCCAGGACCTTCTTGATGTCGTTTTGAACGATGCCGATCGAGGCGGCGAATACCGCGGTGAGGGCACCGACCATCATGACGACGGTCATGGCATGCGGCGACAGCGCAAAGAGGAAGCTCATCCGCGCGATCATGTAGACGCCGGCCGTGACCATGGTCGCAGCGTGGATTAGAGCCGAGACCGGGGTCGGGCCGGCCATCGCGTCGGGCAGCCAGACGTACAGGGGGATCTGCGCCGACTTGCCGGCGGCACCGACGAAGAGCAGCAGGCAGATCAGGGTGATGGTGCCGGGGTGGTCGAGCACGTGGGCGGTGTTGGAGAAGCTCTCGCGCAGGTGGCCGAAGTCGAGCGAGCCGTTGGCGTAGGCGAGCAGCAAGAACATCGCGATGATGAAGCCAAAGTCGCCGATGCGGTTGACGACGAAGGCCTTCTGGCCGGCCTCGGCCTTCTGCATGTCGGTGAACCAGAAGCCGATGAGCAGATACGAGCAAGCGCCCACGCCCTCCCAGCCGATGAACATCATCGCCAGGTTCTCGCCCATCACCAGAGTCAACATCGCAAAGATGAACAAGTTGATGTAGGCGAAATAGCGGGCGTAGCCCGGGTCGTCGTGCATATAGCTGGTCGAGTA
>CALGHC010000880.1 GCA_937915965.1 uncultured Myxococcales bacterium | reverse complement strand
CGACGTCCAGGGCACCCTCTCGGACGCGGAGCCTGGCGCCGACGGTGCCGAAGCCGACGCTGCCACGGAGGTCGCGGTCGCCCCGGCGGACGCCGGCCCGAGCGCAGACGGCGCCGAGCCGATCGACACGACCCCAGAGCCGTTCGACGCCGGGATGACCGACACGGGCATGCCGACCGACGCGGGCATGCCGACCGACACGGGCACGCCGACCGACGCGGGCACGCCGACCGACACGGGCATGCCGTCTGATACGGGCACGCCGTCTGATACGGGCACGCCGTCTGATACGGGCACGCCGTCTGATACGGGCACGCCGTCTGATACGGGCATGCCGTCCGACGCGGCGGATACGGCCGGGTCGGTCTGCACGCCCGATGAGTTCGACGCGGGCGGTGTCTGCAAAGAAGCGTCCTGCGCCAACCTCGGTGGTTGGCTGCAGCAGTCCATCAACGCGCTCGTCGCTGCCCATGACGCCTGTACTACCGCCGCCGACTGCGTGCACGCGGGCACCTCGACCGCATGTTCGGGGACGTGCGGCGTAGCCATCAACAAGGCGGACAAGGACGAATTCGACGCCGCCGTCGGCGCCCTCAGCGCGGGATTCTGCGTGGACGTCGGCTATACCCAGAAGTGCGGCTACTCGACGCCCTCGTGTATCGCCCCGACCCCTGGCTGCGCCGCAGGACACTGCGTCTACACGGCGCCGGTCGATGGTGCGTGCGCTGCGCCGCAACCGACCAATACGAACTGCGAAGACGGCGAGTGGGTCTGTGCACCCGGCTATGCCAAGTTGCCCGGCGGCGGGGGCTGCAGCGAGGTGACCTGTACCGCGGTCAAGGATGCCCTCCACGGCGAGCTGGAAGAGGCCGTCGCATCCTGGTCGGCCTGCACCGCCGACGGTGACTGCGGCGTCGTGCCGACATCGACGGCATGTTGGGGCACCTGCGGGGTGGCCGTCGCCAATGACGGCGCTGCCGCGGTCGCTGCCCTGATCGCTGCCCACGACGAGCTCTGTCAGGCCGTTGGTTACGCCGAGAAGTGCGGCTATATGACGCCGAAGTGCATGGCCCCAGCGCCGGCGTGCGACGGCGGCGTCTGCGTCTATAGCAAGCCATAGTGCCGGGCGCAGCGGCGGCGCGAATCAAGCACGCGCAGGCTTGCCGGGCTGGCGATCACCGCACCAAGATCCGCATTCGATTTACGCCAGCGCCGGCCGCGCCGGTGTTCAAGCCCAGCCCCCAGCCGTAGCCCAGCGCCGGGTGCTCGTAGCCGGCGTTGTTGAGCACCGGACCCAGGCTGCTTGTCTGGCCTGGGTCGTCAAACGGGCAGCCGCCGTTGCTCTTTGCGCTCCAGTTTGGCCCGTACGAGTGCTCGTTGTCGCCGCAGCCAGGCTGGCCGTCGTGGTCCTGGGCGTTGAAGAACAGACGCGTGGAGCACAGGTTGGCGCCGAGCGCCAGCTTGCCGGCGGAGGGGGGCCAGCCGCTGCTCTGATCCCAGCAGATCGGTCCCCCTACCGAGGCGATCTTCTCGGCAAGCGAATGCACGCCATCGCCCACATTGTGGTAGGCGACCCAGACCGTCGAGGGGTTGTGAATGAACAGCACGTCGCGCATGGGCACGCTATGAAAGCCTGGGGATTTGAAGTCTTTGTTGAGTGCGTTTGTCTGGCCGAACGTGGTCTTGTTGGTCGACCAGAGCAGTCGGTTGTCCCAAGTCCAGGTGTTCTGGCTGTCGTCGCTGACCACCGCCACGAGCGTCCAGCCGCCGCCGTCGTGGGTGAAACTGCACCAACTGTGGAACGGCGCGGCCTGTCCCACGCCGTCGGTGTCGATCCAGTAGAAGCCCTGGTCTACGTCTGCTTTGGCGGCAAGGAGCGCCTTGCATGATGGCGCCGGCGTGCTGGCGGTGCCCAGCTCGCACAGACCGGCCGCGCAGGCGCCAAAGCCGAGGCAGGCCGCACCGTCGGCAGCGGCTTCGTGGCTGCAGCCGACTTCCGCCGCGCAGGAATCGAGCGTGCATGGGTTCTTGTCGCTGCAGTCCGCTGCCGGCCCCGCCACGCAAGTGCCCGCCGCGCAGAGATCGATGACCGTGCACAGATCGCCGTCATCGCAGTCGGCGCTTGTCGCCGCGACCACGCAGCCGGTCGCCGGCGCGCAGGTGTTCGCAGTGCAGACGTTGCCGTCGTCGCAAACCTTGGCTGGGCCCGGCACGCAGGTCGCGTTGGCGCACGCGTCGGCGATCGAACAGGCGCTGCCGTCGTCGCATGCGTTGTCGTTGTCACTCCAGGTGCATCCGCTGGCCAGGTTGCAAGCGTCGTCGGTACACGGGTTGTTGTCGTCGCAGGTCGTCGCGGCCCCGGCCAGACAGGTACCTCCAGCGCAACTGTCACCGATCGTACAGCCGTTGCCGTCGTCGCATGCGTCCTCGTTATGCGTCACCGTGCAACCACCCGGCGCATCACAGGCGTCGTCGGTGCAGGGGTTGCCGTCATCGCAGGCCGCAGCACCGCCCGCCTGGCACGCACCCGCACTGCATGTGTCGGGCGTCGTGCAGGCGTCGCCATCATCGCAGGGACCTGGCTTCGGAGCGGCCGTGCAGCCGACGCCGGCCTCGCAGCTGTCGTCCGTGCAGGGGTTGCCATCGTCGCACGCCAGGGCCGGGCCGGCGTGACAGCTGCCCTTGGAGCAGCCGTCGCCGACGGTGCAAGGGTCGGAGTCATCGCACGGCACGCCAATTGCGACGAAGACGCAGCCGTCCAGCGCCTCGCAGGTGTCCGCGGTGCAAGGGTTGGCGTCGCCGCAGGTCTTTGCCGCGCCGGCGACGCACAGGCCGCCGTCGCAGACGTCGACGATCGTGCACACGTCTCCGTCGTTGCAGGAGCCGCTGGTGGGCGCGTGCACGCAGATCGCCCCCCCGGGCTGGTCGGCGGCCGTCGCGCAGCCATCGATCGTGCATGCGTTGCCGTCATCACACGCCGGCAGGAGGCAGTCGCAGGGGTCGGGCTTGTCGCAATCGGCAGTGTCGGCGTCGCTGTCGGCGTCGGTGCCCGAATCGCTCTTCGAATCGCCTCCGGCGACGTCCGTGTCGGCGTCTGCCTTGGTCGCGTCGTCAATGGCATCGTTCACGGCGTCGGCGTCGGCGTTGCCTTCAGCGTCAGCCTCGGCGTCGCCTTTGGTATCGTTCGGCGTCTCTGCGTCGGCGTCGGTCACCGCGTCGGCGTCGGTCACCGCGTCGGCGTCGGTCCCTGCGTCGGCGTCATTCCCCGCGCCGGCGTCGGTCACTGCGTCGGCGTCATTCCCCGCGCCGGCGTCGCCGTCATGGTCGGTGCCCGTGTCGCTGTCCACGCCGCCGTCGCCGCCGCCGTTGCTACCGTCGCTGCCGTCGGTCGCCACGGTGGTGTCCGCGGCATCGTCGCCTGTTCCGTCCATCTTTGCGTCGGCGCGCTCCGCCGCCGTCGCCCAGGCGAAACGGTCCGCGGGCAACAGATCATCGGAACACGCGCCCGCCAGCCCGACGCATAGGTAGCACGCCGCCCACACGGCGCGTTGGATCCATGGCGCAGGCCCGTGTGGCATGGCAGGCGAACTCCCCGGCGCCGTCCGCGAACGCCGCGTGACTTTGATGACAGCGGCGGTGGCGCGCGTCAACAGAAACGAGCGACGATCGCAGCGTGGTTCGGTCGGGCCCTGCTGCCGACCCGCTCTCCCGGTCCCCCGGCCCCGCCCGCACTCGACCGCGCCGGGCCGCATGCGGCCCCCTGGTCCTGGTAGCCGCGCCCGTGGCACCCTCGCGCTTCGCCGCATTGCGCCGCCTTGCGCTCCCAGGCAACCGCCGTGACCACGACCTCGCCATCACCTCGGCAACCGACACCGCTGTCGCCACCGGCGTCGGCGCAGGTCAAGTCGCCACGCCCCGCCGCTTTTCTTGTCGCGCTGACCCTGGCAATCGGCGTGCTGCTGTGGCGCTGCCTGTTCGGCTTGCAGACCATCTACTACGGCGACACCTCCCTCTACGAGCTGCACATGCATCTGTGGAATGCACGGGCCTTTGCGTCCGGCGGCCTGCCGCAGTGGGCCTCGTACGTTCATCTGGGTCTGCCGCATCTCGCCAACCCGACCGCCGCTGCGCTCTATCCGCCCACCTGGATCGAGGCCATCGCGCCGGTTGTCTGGTCGATCAACCTGCGCTTCGCCCTGCACCTCTGGCTCGCTGGCGCGTTCACGTGGCTGGCGGCTCGGCGCCTCGGAGCCGACGGACCGGGCGCTGCCCTGGCTGGATTCTGCTACGCCCTCGGCGGTCCCCTGCTGTCGTACCACGCGAGCCCGGTCTTCATGGCAGCCGCGGCGTGGGTCCCGCTGGGGCTGTGGGCGTGGCTCGGCGTGCTCGACGCCGCTCGGACTGGCGGTCGATGGCTGCGACCAGCGATCTGGACTGGTTTCGCAGCGACGGCAGCGCTCTTGGCGGGCGACCCCCAGGCCGTCTTCGTCCTCGGCCTGTGGCTCGGCCTGTGGACCGTTGTGGCAGTCAGCGCCGCAGCCGACCGACGGGCCGTGTCGCGCGTCGTGATCGCCGCCGCCACGACGTCTCTGGCGCTCTTCGTGACCCTCGGCGCTGCGCAGTGGCTGCCAACCTGGCACCTGCTTGTCTCCTCGGTGCGTGGCGAGGCCGGCCAGGCTGTCGATACCCTGACCTGGGCCACCCACCCCCTGCGTTTGCTGACCATCGGCCTGCCCGGGCTGTTTGGTTCGTCGCTGCCTGAGCTATCCCTGTGGGGCTTTCCGTTCGCCGACGAGGGTCGCTATTGGTTCTTCAGCCTCTACGCTGGCACGGTCGCGGTGCTCGCCATCTCCTTTGGTTGGCGCGAGCGCGGCTGGCGAACCGCCGGCGTGGCCTGGCTGGTCTTCACGGCGATGGCTCTGGGTCACCACCTGGGGCTGCTCGATCTGCTGAGCCGATTGCCTGGATTCGGGCTGTTCCGTTACCCGGAGAAGTACGCCCTCCCGGCGAGCTTGGCGTTTGCGCTCATGGCCGGCGTCGCCCTCGGGCCCGCTGTGCGGCAGCTGCGTGGTCTACGCCGAGCGGGCTTGTCCCTCGCTGGTTTCGCTGTGGCACTCGGCCTCGCCGCGCCTCTATTCGTTCCGTTGATGCAGAGCTGGTCGCCGGTCCCCAACTCGGATCTTGCCGTCGCAGCGATGCAGCACGGCGCGTGGGTGGTCGTCGCCGTCGCTGCCATCGTGGTCGGCATCAGCCATCTCGGTCTCAGAGGCAGCATGGCCGCGCCGCGTGTCGCCGCCGCCCTGGTTCTTGTCGCAGCGATCGACCTGGTCGTCGTTCACGCGCCCATGGTCGTCACCGCCGATCCCGCGCTGCTCGAGGACGTCGGCCCGGTCGCGCGACAGCTGCGTGACCACGGCGCCGAAGCCACGGCCGTCGGCCCGTTCCGGGTGGCACGAGATTCGCGCTTTGACGAGACCCGTCTGCACCGTGACGCCCAGGGCCTGGTTGGCGACACCGTGCGGCGCCGTCTATCGGTCGACACCGCCGTCGCCGCCGCCGCCGGTATCGATCTGGTCGCCGGCTACACCGCCGCGTTGCTCGACTACCGCCGAAGCTTGGGCCGCACCCTCTTCGCCGAGATCGGCACCTGGGCGCGCTTGCTCAACATCCGCTACGTGATCGTGCCCGCCGGCGCTCCTGCAAGCCACATCGACGCCGCGATCGCCAGCGGTGAGCTCGAGACGTGGCATGACGCCGCCGATCTCGGCGTTCGTGTCCTCGCCCTGCGCCGACCGGGCGGGCGGGTCTTCTGCGAGCCCGCGGTCGATGGCGGCGAAGACGCGGCGCGCTGCGACCTCATCTCGTGGTCGCCCGAGCGCGTCGAAGTCGCCGTTCGCAGCGAGGCGCCCCAGCGCGTCGTCCACAGCGCGAGTTTCGTCGCCGGCTGGCGGGCCCAGATCGACGGCGGCGAGCCCATCGACGTGCACCTCGCCCACCGCTACCTGCAGGCGATCGATGTGCCCGGTGGCGAACACGCCGTCGTCTTTGTGTACGAGGCGCCGGGCTTGCGGCCCGGCCTCGCGCTCAGCGGCTTGGGTCTCTTGCTGCTCGCCTTGCTTTGGTGGCGATCACGCCCGCGTCTCCTGGCGCGGGTGACCGAGGGCGCGTTCCTCGACGAAGACCACCGACCAAACTCGTCTGGAACTTCCGCATAAGCAAGACGTTGAGAGCCACACGGTTGCCGCGGGCCCTCGCGTCTTCGAACCTGGACATCCGCCGATCACCTGCGCGTCGCGGCGTGTCGGCCACACCGAGGAGCCCAGATGGCTGCCCTCCCCTTTCTTGTCATCCTCATCATCCCCAGCGCTGTTGTCGCCGCGTTGCTGACCACGGGCCCGGTCGCCTGGTTGCCGGTGGCGCTGCTCTTCGCCGTGATCCCGCTCGCCGACGCCGCGATCGGTCTCAACCACCACGATGTGCCCGAAGAGCGCTGGCGAGACAGGATCTTCGCGTGGATCCCCCGTATCTTCGTGCCGATGCAGCTCTCCATCTTGATCTGGGGCCTGGCGACGGTGGCTACCTCGACTGCTGATTGGTCGGCGCGCATTCTGTGGATCGCAGACCTGGGCATCCTCACGGGCGTGATCGGCATCAACTTCGCCCACGAGCTGATGCACCACCACGGCCGACTCGATCGGGGGCTGGCCGAGGTCCTGATGGGCTGCGTCACCTACAGCCACTTCTGCATTGAGCACGTCGCCGGTCACCACCGTCACGTCGCGACCGACGGAGATCCAGCGACCGCTCGTCTTGGCGAGGGTCTGTACCGGTTCTGGCTGCGCTCGATCGGCGGCGGTCTGCGCAGCGCCTGGCACCTCGAGGCCGCACGTCTGGCCCGTCGCAAGCGCCCGGTCGTGTCGCCGGGCAATCGCATGATTCGCTACGCGATCGAGGTCGTGCTGTTGTACGCGGCCGTCGGCCTGTGGCTTGGTCCGGTCGGTCTCATCGCTCTCGCTGGTCAATCGCTTGTGGCGGTGCTGCTCCTTGAGACAGTCAACTACTTGGAGCACTACGGCCTCGTCCGCCGTCGCCGCGACGACGGGCGCTACGAGCGCGTCCAGCCATGGCACTCGTGGAACGCCAGCTTCCGCCTGTCCAACTGGCTGCTCTTGAATCTCGCGCGCCACTCCGACCACCACGCCGAGGCCGCTCGGCCTTATCAAGCGCTACGCCACCTCGACGACGCGCCGCAGCTGCCGACGGGCTACGCAGGCATGTTGATGATCGCCCTGGTGCCGCCGCTGTGGCGGTGGGTGATGGACCGCCGCGTTGCTGCTTGGAAGGAACGCTGGGGACCGCTTGAGATCGACGCGACCGAGCCGGCCGCCGGCTGAGGGAACGGCTACAGGTCGACCGTGCACCAGCCATTCGCGCAGGTGCCGCCCTTGGCGCACGCGCCGCCGTCTGCGACCGGGCTTGCCACGCAGCCACCCGCTTCGCACGAATCGGCCGTGCACGGGTTGAGGTCGTCGCAGTCGTCGGCGGCGCCGGCCTTGCAGGTCCCCGCGGCACAGCTGCCGTTGCCGGTGCAGGAATCGCCGTCATCACACGCCTGACCATCGGACTTCGGCGCGGTCTTGGCGCACGTGCCCGTCGTGCACGCCTGCACCTTGGCGCACGGGTCGCCGTCGTCACAGTCCTCGAACTTCACCCCGGCGCAGGGGGTGCAGTAGGCCGAGCCCCATTGGTCGCCGCGGCTGACCCATGTCTTGCCGCTGCCCGCGGCGCCGCCGCTGCCTACCACCACCGAGCTGGCGTCGCCAACGGCCAGGACGGCCTCCCACCCCATGGCTGCTGAAGTGGCTGCTGTGTTGTACTGTGGCACGCCGACCAGATCGAAGACGCGGCCGGTGATGCCCAGTCCACCTGCGCTCATCGCGACCGAACAGACGACGCCGTAACCGCCCGGGTTGCGCACCAACGCGCGCCCCTGCACGCCGCTCTCGCCGCCGGCCGTCGCGCTGTGCAGGACGTCGCCGTCGCGGTCGATTCGGACCAACCAGGCCGCATGTCCCGCCGGCGGCGATGGCCCGCTGCCCGCGCTCCCTGCGACAGCAAACGTGCCCTCTGGCTCGGCCAGGACCGCTCGGGCGCTGTGGTAGGGGCTGGTGGCGTGGCGGATCGTTTGGCTCCAGAGGACATTGCCGGCCGGGCTGACGCGAACGATCCAACCCGCCTGTCCGGGCTTGCCCTCTTCGGTCGCCGTGCCGACCGCGACGAACCCACCCTCTGCCCCGGCCGCGACCCCTTCCAGGGACGCGTTTGCGGCCGCTGGCGCGCCCGGCGAGGCCAGTTGCCGCGACCAGCCGACGTCGCCCGAAGCGTCGCGCTGCACAATCAGCCCACAGCGCCCGGTGCAAGGTTGCGCTTCGCTGTAGCCAGCGGCGATCGTGCCGGAACCCCCGGCCGCAGCGATCGCCAGGTACGACTGGGCGCCGTCTCCGCTGTCGACCCAGCCGTCGACCTGATCGCCTAGAGTGTCGACCTTTAGCAGCCAGGCCGCTTGCGCACCGGGGCCGGGCACGGCCGAGGTGGTGAGGCCAGCGACCAGGAAGCCGCCGTCGACCTTCAACACGGCCGCGCCGACATCGAGCTGGGCACCGCCGTGCTGGCGCAGCCACTGTTCCTTGCCGTCGATGCCGACCGCGAGCACGAACGCGTCGCCGCCGCCCGACGTGCCGGGGCTGACCGTGCCGACTGCGATCACCCGGTCGCCGTCGAGCGTGGCGTTGTGCGCGGTCATGCCGGCCACACCGAAGTAGCCGTACCACAGCCGATCGTGCAGTTTTTTGCAGACCCCTCCCTGGCAGCCGGCGACCGTGCAGGGGTTGCCGTCGTCGCAGGGTGCGGCGTTCTGATCATGCGTGCACCCGCCCGCGCCATCGCAGCCGTCGTCGGTGCACGGATCGCCGTCTTCACAGTCCTTCAGGGTCCCGCTGCAGACCTTGTCCTTGCATTTGTCGAGGGTGGTGCACGCGTCGCCGTCACTGCAAGCGTTGGAGTTCGCGACGTAGCTGCAGCCCTCCAGGGCGTCGCAGGAGTCGCTCGTGCAAGCGTTGGAGTCGTTGCAGTTCAAAGGGGTGCCCCCCTGACAGACGCCGGACTTGCAGGCCTCTTTCGCAGTGCAGGTGTTGCCGTCTGTGCATGGGGTTCCGTTGTCGAAAGGAGTCAAGCTGCACGCGCCGCTGGCTGGGGCGCAGGTCGACTTGGCGCATACGCTGTCCTCGGCGGTCGGGCACTGCACCAGCGTCGCGGGGTTGATGACGCACGCCTGGTCGCCGAGATCGCAGTACAGCGTGCCGTTGCAGGCGTCGCCGTCGTCGAACGGCCCGCAGTCTGCGTCGTTGGTGCACACACATCCCTGGCCGCTGGCCGCGCAGGCGCCGGCTTTGCATGTGTCCTGGGTGCACGCGAAACCGTCGAGATCGCAGGGCGACCCTTCTGCCACTGGAACGAATCCGCACGTCGCCGTTTGTGCGGAGCATGTCGACTTGCTGCAGACCGTGTCATCGCTATCGGAGCAGGTGACGACCGTCGCAGGGTTGGTCTCGCAGGTTCCTGCCGGGAGGCTGCAATACAGCGTGCCGTTGCATGGATCGCCATCGTCGACGTCGGCGCAGTCGGCGTCGACCTTGCAGTCACAGACCCAGCCGCCCGCGACGCACACCCCGTCGTCGCAAGCGTCCGATTCGCTACAGACCAGGCCATCTGCGTCGCAGATCTTGCCATCGGCCGCTGGCGCCATCGTGCAGGTGCCAGCGTCCGGCAAGCAGGTCGCCGCCAGGCACTCGGTGTCGTCGCCGGTCGCGCACACAACGGGGGTCGCGGGGTTGATGACGCAGGTGTAGGAGGCGAGATCGCAGTACAGGGTCCCGTTGCAGAGGTCGCCGTCCTCCAACGCGGCGCAGTCGGCGTCGCCGATGCACACGCAGCTGGTCTGGGTGAACGTGCAAGCTCCGTTCTTGCATGACTCGTCGCTCGTACAGGGGATGCCGTCGTCGCAAGCTGACCCGTTGGGGCGCGGCGTCAGCGCACAGTCGCCGCTGGCGGCGACGCAGGCGGTCTCTTCGCAGGGGCCGTCGGTCGCCGTCGCACAGAAGACGATCGAGGCTGGGTTCGGCGCGCAGTGACCCTCGACCTGATTGCAGAAGGGCACGCCGTTGCACAGATCGCCGTCGTCGTAGGCGAGGCAGTCGGTGTCGACCATGCAGGCGCAGCCCTGCACCGGGCCCAGCGCACAGCTGCCGCCAGAACACGCGTCCTCGGTACAGCCATGCCCATCCGCATTGCAAGGTGTGCCGTCGTCGAGGTTGGTGGCGGTGCACGCGCCGCTCGCCGGCACACACACGACCCCGGCGCAGTCGTCGAGGTCCGTGTCGCTGCAGGTGACGATCGAGGCTGGCGCGATCGCGCACTGCCACGGCTCCTTTGACTTGTCACAGAAGTGCTTGCCGTTGCACAGATCACCGTCGTCCTTGCTCGCGCAGTCGGCGGTCTCTTTGCACTCGCAGGCGTCAGGGCCGCCGACACAGGCGCCGTCCGCGCAATTCGCCGTCTCGGTACACGGGTCGCCGTCGTCGCAGCTCGCGCCCTCGCCGCCAGGCACCTCGACGCAGGTCCCCGTCTTTGGATCGCACGCAGCCTGGCGGCACGCCGTATCGACGGCGGGACAGGTCACGATCGTGGGTTCGAGGACCAGACACGTCCAAGGCGAGGCGCTCTTGTCACAAAATAGAGTGCCGTTGCAAAGATCGCCGTCCTCGAGCGCTGCGCACTCGTCGTTTTGGCGGCACGCGCACGGCCCGCTTGCGCAGACTCCGCTGGCGCAGGCGTCCTCGGCGCTGCAGTGATCGCCGTCGTCGCACGCGGTGCCGTCCGCGACCGGCGCGGGCGCACAGATGCCGGCCTCGGTGCAGACCGCCTCGACGCACTCGCCGGTCGCCGCCGGGCAGTCGGCGGCCGTCGTACACGCGTAGCATGGGCCGTCGCTCTCGCAGGCGTCGGCTGCGTCGGCGACGCTTCCGTCAGCGACAGTGAGTGTGTCCGACTCGCCCGCCGGTGTGTCGTCGCCGGCGCCGCACGCGGCAACCAGCGTCACCAGCATCAGGAAACACGCTTGAGCGATCCGTCGAGACATCTCAGCCCCCGTCAGCGCACCCAGACCTGGCCCTTCTTCGAGTAGCCCGTGGCGTCGTGGCCACAGCCCTTGCGGTTGTGGCTGCCGGCGCCATCCGCGTTGTCGCAGTGCGAGCAGTAGGTATGCGACGCGGGCGACGCACACGAACAGTGGCAGCCCAGCGCGCCCGAGCCGTCGTTGCATGCGGCCGTACTCTGCGACTGCGAGGCAGCTGGGTCGCTGTACGACGCTACGCAGGAGTTGGTCTCGGGCAGGCCCTTGGTGGCGCGGAATTCGCAATCCTTGAAGAAATGCTTGGTGCCGTCGCAGATGAAGCGGATCGAGGCTTCCTGGTTCTCTGCGATCAGCGCGTTGATCACGGTGTCCGCGAACTTGGAGGTCTGCGGCGTCGACGGCAGCACGGGCACCGAGCCGACCTGCGCGACGTTGGAGTGATCCTCGTCGTCGCCGTCAATGGTCACGACCATCGCCCAGCCGCCGCCGTCGCTGGTCATGTCGCAGTACACCTGGAAGGCGTCGCCGCTGTCGCCGCCGTTGGGGTCTACCCAGTAGGCGCCATCCTTGGTCTCCGGGGCGACCGCGAGCAAGCTGGCACAGCTCGCCGCGGGGAACTCCTTGGTCTGGCCGGGTGTCACGCAGCCGTCCGCGCCGCACTTCAGGCCCACTTCGCACAGCGTGCCCTTGCCCTTGCAGCCGCCCGGGTCGCCACAGTCGGTGGTGATCGAGTCGCCGCACGGTACGATCTGGGCGGCCTTGCACACGCCCGCGCAGGCTATCAACCGCTGCCAGACGGCGCCGTCGCAGAAGTGCAGGCTCTTGCTGACGGTGTCGAGGGCGACGCGCCCGGCCTCGGCATCGGTGCACGCGGCCTGAGCCACATCGACCGCGGCGAGGTTGGCGCCGCTGAGGGTTGAGCCGCCCAGATCGAGGCCGCCCTGCACGGCGAGAGCGCCGCTGACGGTGCCGCCTGTGGTCGCGACGAAGCCCTCGGCGACGTTCTTGGCGAGGTGGTTGAGGGTGACGCAGCCGCTGCACTGCAGCTCTTCGGCCGTTGTGGCGAAGCCGGCCTTATCGGCCTGCTTGGCGGATTCGGCGATCGTCGCGCTGGCTGCTGTCTTGGCGGTCTCGGCGCTGTCCGCGCTGGTCGCGTGGACCGCCTCGGCGGCGTTGTCGGCGTTCTTGGCGTGCAGGGCCTCGTCGGCGGGACCGGCCTTCGAGGCCGATCCGGCGAAGGTGAACGCAACGTGTTTGGACTCGACCGCGTTGACCGCGAGGTGGTCGGCGCCGATCGCGCTGGCTGCGATCATCGCTCCGTCGACACAACCGGTGCAGGCCAGCGTCGCGGCTGCGGCCGCGAATTCTGCCCGCAGCGAATAGGGGGTCGCCCGCAGGGGCGCGATCGGCAGCTCCGGCTCGCCGTCTACCGAGACGCCGAAGAAGCGCGAGCCGCCATCGACGAAGAGCGCGCTGTCGAGTGGCACGTTGTCGGCGCCGAGCTCGACCGCGAAGATCCCGCCGCTGACCGCCACGCCAACGAACTTCTCCTTGAAGAGGGTCGCGCCGGCCTCGGCTGCGTCGTAGAGCGAGACGCTCAGACCGTACTTGCCGTCGCTGACGGGTCCGCCGCTGGCGGTGGCGAGGTGCCCCTGAAGCGCGAGGATGGTGGGCGCGGCGGTGGCTGGCAGGGCGATCAGCAGGCAAGCCGCCAAGGCGCTTGCTGGTGCGGTGGCGCGACGGATCATCGTGGGCCTCGGACGGGTGTGCCCACCGTCGTGCGGTGGCGCTGCGGTGCCGCATGGGCGCGCGGGCGGGCGGGACAAGACTCGCAAACGAGGCAGAATCGTACCTCCTGGTCCGCTAGTCCGTCCATTCGAATCCGTCGTCAGCCCGGATGGCCCGCGCGGCCCGCGCTAGCGCCGATCGCGCATCGGACGGCGCAGGCCCTGCAGCGGCGAGCGCACGATCTCGCGGATCGCCTCGACGAAGGCGAGGGCGCCGGCCTCAACGTCGGCCAGATCGCCGACGAGGTATGCGCCCGCGAAGTTGGTCTCGCTTGGCGGTGGCATCCAGGTCGCGAGCCGCACGTTCGCGGCCTTTAGCGCGGCGTCCACGCCGACGACCGCTTCGAGAGGTGGTGCGATGAGATACGCCATGGGCGCGCCGACCTCGATGCCAGCGAGCGGCGCGAGGTAGCGGCCGGTCTCGCCGATGACGTGGGCAAAGAACGCCGGCCGCCCCTCGCCGACAAAGGTGTGAAAGTGAATCGTCTCAAGGCCGTCGGCCAGCGCCCACACCCCCTCGCGCACATGCTCGGGGTCGGCGCCGGCGATGATACCCAGGACCTCGCCGCTGTACGGCCCGCTGCTGTGAGCCGCGCCCGCGTAGAAGCTCTTGCCGAAGACCACGTCGACTTCGGCAAATTTGGTCGCGTGGTCCAGCGCCACGTAGAGGCTGTCGTCCTGGTCGCAGGTCACCAGCGTCGCCGAGCGGTGGCGGCGCGGATCCAGGCCCATCTCGGCGGCCAACTCCTCAGCGACAGATGCGATCTCGTGGCAGGCGAGCAGCTTCGCCGGCAACGCCACCAGGCCCTCTGGAGCCGGCGTGGTGATCAGTCCGAGCGGGTTCATGTCGACCTCTATTGGGGGCAGCCCGACCCTGTTCAGGTGCCGCTGCGGGTGAGGTGCACGCCGCCGCCGCCCGCCGCAAAGGTGCGCTTGAGCAGGTCGGCGCACTCCTTGGCGGCCTCGTCGGTCGGGATGCCGAGGGGACGGATATTCGAGATGCAGTCCTTCTCGGCGTTGTCCTGGCCGAGCTTGGGCGCGAACGCGGTGTAGATCGACAGCGAGTCGCCCGTGCCCAGCCCAGGCCGTTCACCGACCAGAATCACCGTCGCTTTTGCTTGCAGTGTCACGCCGATCTCGTCTTGGATGCCGACTCGCGCTCGGCGCGCCAGCAGCGGCTTGCCGACCGAGAATCCCGCCGCGCCGAGCTCGCGCACCAACGCTGGCAGCAGCTCGGGACCGTTGGCGATCAGGGCCCAGGCCGAGAGACCGTCGCCGCAGATGATCTGTACGTCCGCGCCGCGCGTGCCCTGGGCTTCGAGCACCTTGCGGCTGTCGTCGCTAAGCCGACGGCCGTGATCGGGGTACAGCAGGTAGTCGTCGTGGTCGGTGGCGGCGCTGTCTAGCGCGATGCACCCCAACTCGTCCTCGAAGCCCGCGGGCAGGACGCTGTGGACGGCGTCGAGAGCGATCGCGTGCTCGGCGCGCAGGCCGATGTAGCGGTCGGTCGGGTAGCGCGTACCGGCGCGGCCCTGGGCGAGGCGCGCGGGGCTGGCGGCCTTGATCCGGGCGAGCTCGGGCTCGGAGAATGGTAGAACCGGCCGCGCCTGACGCGGCTTGCAGTAGGCTGGGGCTGTTGAAGGACCGTCGGTTCGCGGAAGCGGCCGGCGACCAGCGGAAGCGGCACCGCTGGAAGCGGCGCCGCCGGAGGCCGGATCGGCGCCATCCGCGTTCATCGAACGCAGGACCTCGCGGACCAGGGCCTCGAGCTGCTTTGCGTCCATCTGCGTGTCCCTCGTTCCCAAGTCGCCTTCCAGTGTCGCCTTCCGGTATCGCTCGTCACTCGTCGGCTTCTCGTCCGCCACTCGCTGGCTATTCTGCCTCGTTGACCGCAAAGACACTGGCGTCGCCCGCTCGCGCCGTCAATCTGCCGTTGCGCCACAGGCCGCGCTCTTCCATCCAGCGCTCAAACTCGGGTGCCGGTCGCAGGCCCAGCAGTTCACGTACGGCCGCGTTGTTGTGGAAGCTCGTTGTCTGGTAGTTCAGCATGATGTCATCGCCCATCGGGATGCCCATCAGGTAGTTCACGCCCGCCGTCGCCAGCAGCAGCTCCAGGTTCTCCTGGTCGTTCTGGTCGGCGCGGGCGTGGTTCGTGTAGCAGGCGTCGCAGCCCATCGGTATGCCCATGAGCTTGCCCATGAAGTGATCCTCGAGGCCGGCGCGCGTGATCTCCTTGCCGTCACGCAGGTACTCCGGACCGATGAAGCCGACGACGGAATTGAGCAGGAATGGCTTGTAGCGCCGCGCCAGCGCGTAGCAGCGCGCCTCCATCGTCATCTGGTCGGTGTCGTGGTGGGCGTTGGCGGATAGGGCGGTGCCCTGGCCAGTCTCGAAATACATCACGTTCGGCCCCTGCGCCGTGCCCAACCGCAGGGTCATGTCCCAGGCCTCGTCGAGCAGGGCGACCGAGATGCCGAAGTTCTTGTTGGCGCCCTCGCTGCCGGCGATCGACTGGAACATCAGGTCGAGCGGCGCGCCCCGCTCCATCGCCTTCATCTGCACGGTCAGATGCGACAGCACGCAGTTCTGCGTCGGAACCCGGAAGCGCCGCATGAAGTCTTTGAGCGCCTTGAGGATGTCGGCAGTCGATTGAACCGAGCCGGTCGCCGGGTTTACGCCGATAACGGCGTCGCCGTTGCCGAAGCTCAGGCCGTCTTTGACGGCCGCGAGCACACCGGCGACCGAGTCGCGCGGGTGGTTGGGCTGCAGGCGACTGGAGATCCGGCCCGGAAGCCCCAGCGTGTTGTTGCAGCGCACGATGACGCGGATCTTGCGGCCCGCGACGACCAGATCGAGGTTGCTCATCAGCTTGGCGACCGCTGCCGCCATCTCTGGGGTCAGGCCCGGGCTGATCGCGGCGATCTCCTCGCCAGTGGTGTCGCCATCGAGGATCCATTCGCGCAAGTCCGCGACCGTCCAGCCGCAGACGCGCTGGTAGGCCCGCCGATCGAGGTCATCAACAGCGACCCGGGTGACCTCGTCATCTTCATAAGGTACCGAAGGATTCTCGTAGAGGGTCGCTAGCGGCAGCTCCGCGAGCACCCACTTCGCTGCCGCCATCTCGCGCATCGAACGCGGCGCCAGCCCCGCCTGGACGTCACCAGATCGGAGTTCGCTAGCGCGGCCGAGGACTTCCTTGACCGACTCGAAGGTGAAGGTCTCGCCGAAGAGGGTGGTCGACAGGGCCATGCGGTGTGGTCACCCGGGGCGTTCGAGTCAGTGCGCGGGCCGCGCCAGCTGCCGTCGGCCGGCGCCAAGTCTGGCATCGGTGGCGGTCGAGGGCAACGTGACCGCGCGGCGCTGTCGTCGTCGTCGGGGACCTTCAGCGGATAGCGGATGGCGGGCGATTCTCGGTTGTGTTTTCGTCTCGTCTCAAGCGTCGTCTGGCTCAGTCGTCTGGCTCAGTCGTCTGGCTCAGTCGCCTGGATCGAAACAGCTCAGCCCCCGAGAATGACCGCGTTCACGGGATCGGCGATGCCTTTGAGGTTGACCTGGCGCTCTGTCGCTCGCTCGACCAGCTCCGGCACGCGCTCGGCGGCCTGTGGCGAGAGGACGATCTCGCCGGCGCCGGCGCAGCCCTCCAGGCGTGCGGCCATGTTGACGACGCCGCCGATGGCAGTGAAGTCGCTACGGACCTTGCTGAACTCGCCGATCTCAACGGGGCCGGTGTGAATGCCGACGCCGACGCCCAGACGGCCATGCGGTAGGGCGAATCGATCGCTGAGCTGCGCCAGGCTCGTCTTGCAACGTCGTTGGATATCGAGCCCGGCTTCGACCGCTCGCTGCGTGTGCTCTGTTGCCTTGATGGGGAAGTTGAAGATGGCCATCAGGCCGTCGCCCATCTGCTTGTTCACGATGCCATTGCGGGCCCAGATGCTCGCCGCGCATTGGTCCTGGAACTCGCTGACCACCTGGGCAAGCTCGACAGGGTCGATGGTCTCCGACAGTTGCGTGTAGCCCCGGATGTCACTGAACAGGATGGTCGCGTCCTGGGTAAAGTGGCTGCCCTTCTTCACCCGGCGAAATGCCCGCTCGCAGATGGTGCAGATGTTGGGGTTCATCTTGCTCTGGGTGATCCCGAAGACCCGGAAGGGCACCGAGAACGGCCCGCGGATCGGGACCGGCACCTTCATCTGGTCCCAACATCCCATGCAGATCGTCGCAGGCGCCGCTGCTTCGACTTCTACCACGCTGATCTCCGTCGACGGGCTCATCTGGCTCCTTTGGGTTTCGCTGAAGGTCAGTGACATCTGCGGGGCCGGGCAAGACCGAGGGTCGCGTCCATCGGAATGCGGGCGTGAGCATGGCGGCGGCAGGCGCAATAGACCAGGGCTTGTACCATGCTGCGAGCCGCCGAGCCCGAATCGGTACGGCAGGCGGGGGCAGGCGAGGGCGAGGGGGCGAAGTGCCAGCCAAGTCGTCGGGGGCGAGTTGCCAGCCAAGTCGTCGGAGCCGGCACGCACCACCTCGCCCCGGCAAGGCCAACTTTTCGCGTCCCGGTTTCGCCGCTTCGTCCGATGACTTCTCAGGAGGGGACCCATCACCAACAGCCCCTCCGGGAGCAGAACAAATGCGCGACATCCGCTGCGACGCCACGCACGACCTGGCGCCCGCCGAGGTGCCGCGGCTCAAGGTC
>CALGHC010000879.1 GCA_937915965.1 uncultured Myxococcales bacterium | reverse complement strand
GAGACGCGAACGGCTGCCGATCACAGGCGCGGCTGCAGACCCGGAATTGTGAACCCCACCTGCGCGTCCAGGGCGAGGATCGAAATCCGGGGTCTGGCTTTGGCATCGGTGGTCCAGGCGCGCACCCGCGCCCGACCTGCAACCTACACAGACGCCTGCGGACCGTCGGCGCCAAGGGCGTCGGCGCTGACCAGCTGGGTGTCGTCGCAGTCATGCTCCACTTGCATCTTGGCGAATTGGTCCATGGACAGGCCGCGCAGGTGATCGAGCAGGAAGCCGTTGAGGGTGTCGATCGGGTCGCGCAGGCGGCAATGGCCCTGGCGACGACACGCGCGGCGATCGTCACCGACACACGTGGTCAGGCCGACGCTGCCCTCGAACGGCCGCACGACATCGAGAAAATCGATGGTGGCAGCATCGCGAGCGAGGCCGTAGCCGCCTGTGACGCCCTTGGTCGAGTCCAGGATGCCGGCTCGCTTGAGGGTCTGCATTACCTTGGCGAGCAGGTCACGTGGCAGGTCCTCCTGGTCGGCGAGCTCGGCGACGCTGACCATGCCATCTGGGCCCCGCCGCGCGAGATGCAATACGACCAACAGGGCGTATTCGGACTTTTTGTTCACCTTGAGCATGATTCGCCTTGCCCCCGCCCGTGCTTCATACGCTAGAGCCGTGCTTCATACGCTAGAGCGCTTCAGCGAAAACACAAGTCACGTCGTTATTGCGACATGAAACGATGATGGTTCCGCCCGTCCTCGATCGCTACGCGCGTCCGTTTCGCGACAATCCGCGCGACAGCGTGCCGCCAGGCGCCGGCGCGATGGGGCTTGACACCGTCGCAGCATCGGTTATGTTTCGAACGAGGACCGAAGTGGTCCTAGTTGTCGCGGCGACATCCGCGGCGGCCGATTGCAGCAGCCGTGCCCGTTCAGCCAAGCAAGAACCGCACAAGTAGCCGAGCTGGTAGCCACGAGAACAGCCCAAAAGGAGGAGCGCCATGTCGCTTGGACAGACCCCGCCCCGGCCCCGCGGTCAGAGCACCCGAATCGCCCTTGAGGACGTCTTCTACTGCCGCCCTCGCCGCCGTCGGCTCAGCTTCTCGAAATGTCTCGAAGACTACGTCAACGCCAACGCCTTCGCGGTCAAGCGCAGCGCGTGTTGGCGGTGCCCGCAGGGCTGCCACAACCGCACGCAGTACGCCGATTCGGTCTGAGTCTGCCGGTCTGAGTCTGCTGGTCTGAGTCTGCCGCGAAGCTGCTCGGATACCGCCAAGCGCCGCGGCGCTACTTGCCGCTCGCTCCCCAACGCGTCACTACTGCTATCGAGCCGACGTGGATGTGGCTCTGATACAGCCCGTTGCCGACAACCGGCGGGCTCGCGTCCTGGCCGGCGACGGTGCACTCGGGCCCCGTAAACGGAGGCTGGCACTGAGTCAGCGGCTGCACCTGGCGAACCTCGGAGTTGAAGACCTCGCGGTTGCCTTGGTAGATGAAGCCATAGCCCACGGCGACCTCGACCATCCCAAATGACCATGCTGCGCCGGCCGACACACCGATGCGGTCCCAGCCAATGAAGTCCAGGTGGGTCAGCTCGAGCGGCACCGCGCCGGTCTCGTAGAAGGCGCCGCCGCGG
>CALGHC010000878.1 GCA_937915965.1 uncultured Myxococcales bacterium | reverse complement strand
GTACTCGCTGTGGTCGTCGTCGTAGATGCGGATCAGGGTGCCACGACCGAAGCCGTAGGTGCTTTTGACCATGACCGAGACGTCGCCCGGGTGGCCGTCGACGGTGATGAAGGTCTGGATCTTCGGTTCGGGTCGCTCCACGGTGACCCGAATCTGGTTGCCCCACATGCCCTCGGAGATCGCCTGGGCCAGCAGCGTGTTTTGCTTGTTCGCGTCGCGCAGACGAACCGATGCGCGAGTCGCGATCTCCTTGCGACCGCGCTCGAAGAGATGGGCGATGCGGACGACGTAGCACTCAACGCCACCGTTGAGGAAGAAGCCATCAACCGCCGGGGCGAGATAGGACTCGACGTCAAGGTGGCCGAAGTGGTGATGGAACTCTTCGAGGCTGGTGATCCGCACCGGCGTGTTGGTCGGACCGCGCTCGGTCAGGCCCAGAAACGCCGGCACGCCGCTGGGCAGAAGCTGGAGCGGCGCGGTTCGGGCCGCCGCTCGCTCCACATACACGCCTGGCGGTCGCGTCATCACCATCTCGCCATCCTCCTGCGCGCGCGGCGCTGCCAGAACACCGTCAAGTGCTGCAAACGCGGGGCGTCCGCCTACTTCCTCGACTTGTTGATCTCGCGATTGATCTCAGAGACCTCGCGGACCCACACCTGGCGCTCTTTGTGCTCCATCTCCATGATCTCGTCGAGCGGCCAATGGAAGTGGTAGGCGATGTACGCTACCTCCTGGTAGAGGCGATCCAGGGGGTAGCTTACGATTCCCCCAGATCACCTCCCGTGTCGACTTCGAAGCCGTGTCCACACTCCGGGCACTTCGCCTTGACCAGCGAGGTGCCTTCCTCATTGATGCGACGATAGAAGTCCTGCAGATAGGCCAGATCGACCGAGAACATCGCCTCGATGACGGACGGATTGACGGCCTGCAGCGTTCCCAGGGTCGAGATGACGCGCGACAGCAAGATGATGACGAGGTAGGCGCGGTTGTTCTGCACGCGGTAGTCCTGCAGAGGCAGGATCTCGTCCTTGGCGGTCGCCAACCGCATCACGCCCTTCTGGTGGACGTTGCCGTCCTTGTCGACGAAGCCGCGGGGCAACGTGAACTCGAATTCGGTCTTGAAAGCCATGCTTCGCTCCGTAGATGAACGCGCAATTGAACCCTATTGAGCTAGGGTTGAGCTCGGGTGAACCCTGTTGAACGAGGGGCGCCGACCCGGGGTCGGATGACCCGAGCCGGCGCCCCCGCTCATCCAGGACAGGACGGAGGCCGGCGCGTTTGCGTCACGGCCCCCTGGCGCACTACTCGCTGACGTCACCGCCGGCGGGCATCTGGCCAATCCGGAAGATCACGAATTCGGCAGGCTTCACTGGGCACATGCCGATCTCGCAGATCATCTGGCCGGCGTCGATGACCTCGGGCGGGTTGGTCTCGTCGTCGCACTTGACGTAGAACGCCTCCTCCGGGCTCTTGCCGAAGAGAGCGCCCTGGCGCCACAAGCGCAGCAGGAATGCCGAGATATCACGCGTCACGCGCTTCCACAGCCGCTGATCATTGGGCTCGAAGACCACCCACTGGGTGCCGAGCTCGATCGACTGCTCGACCATGTTGAAGAGCCGGCGAACGTTGACGTAACGCCACGACGGATCGCTTGAGATGGTACGCGCGCCCCACACGCGGATGCCGCGGTTGGGGAAGGTGCGGATGCAGTTGATGCCCTTGGGATTGAGCAGGTCCTGCTCGCCGCGGGTGATG
>CALGHC010000877.1 GCA_937915965.1 uncultured Myxococcales bacterium | reverse complement strand
CGCGAAGTCGGTACCCTGTCTTCCCCCCCCTCTTCGTGCTCTCGTGTCCGCTCTCCGGGGGGGAATGCGCGAGCTGCAACGGGAAACTGATATGGCCAGTGCACGTGTCGAACGGTTGGTGAGCCCGCTGGCTGCTCTTCTCGTCGCAGTCGCCGTTGCCGTCGCGGCCGCGGCTGGCTGCTCCGACGACGTGGGGGTCCCCGGGCCAGGCTCTAGCGGCGGCGCCGCGGATGCACAGGGCACGGTCGATGGCGCCGTCGCGGATGGTGGCAGCGACGGCGCGGCAAGTCCCGACTCGCAATTGCAGGTCGACGCGGACGCGGTCGCGGATGCAGCCTTGCAGCCCGACTCGGTCGCAGATGCCGACGCGCAGCTCGAAACGGACGGGGAAACGGATCTAGAAACGGACCCTGACTCTGGCCCGGACGCCGACGCAGAGTCCGACGTCGACTCGGAATCAGACACGGAGTTGGAAGCAGACACGGAGTTGGAAGCAGACACGGAGTTGGAGCCGGACACAGCGTCCGACGTGGCCGGCGACATTGATGACGATGGCGGTGCAGACGTCGACGATGGCGGCGCGGACGGCGACGACGATGGAGGCCCCCCGGATGCGTTGAACCCCTGCCTCGCCACCGACTGCGACGACGGCAACGCTTGCACGGTTGATGCGTGCCTCCTCTTTAGCGGAGGCGAGTGCGTGCACGAGCCCGCCGCTGGCGGCTGCGACGACGGCAACGTGTGCAGCGCCGACGACCTCTGTGGCGCTGGCGTGTGCTTGGCGGGCGAGCCGCTGGTCTGTGATGACGGCAAGATCTGCACCGCCGATTCTTGCGACCCGCTGATCGGCTGCGCCAACCTGCCCACGGACGCGGACTGCGAGGATGGCGACGCTTGCACCCTGGCTGACGCTTGCGCCGGCGGCGCCTGCGTCGGCGTCGGGTCGGTCGACTGCGACGACGGCGTCTTCTGCACCGCCGACAGTTGCGACGCGGCCAGTGGATGTGTCCACGATGGCGCGGCGATGGCCGGCGCGGGGTGCGAAGACGGCGAGCCCTGCACAAGCGACGACGGGTGCGACGGTGAGATCTGTGCCGCTGGCGCTCCGAACCTGTGCGACGACGGTGAGGTCTGCACCGATGACGCGTGCGACCAGGGTGTCGGCTGCGCACACGCTGACAACGCGCTGGCGTGCGACGACGGCGACGCCTGCACGGCGGGTGACGGCTGCAGCGATGGCACCTGCAAGTCGGGGCCGACGATCGATTGCGACGACGGGATCTTCTGCACGGATGACGGCTGCGCGTTGGCTAGCGGTTGCACCCACACTGGTCACGACGGCATCTGCGACGACGGCGACGCTTGTACGGCCGGAGAGCTGTGCAGCGATGGCGCCTGCAAGCCGGGCGGAGCGGTCGATTGCGATGACGCCGAGACCTGCACCGACGATGCCTGCGACCTGGCGACCGGCTGTACCCACACCGACAACAGCGAGGGTTGCGACGACGGCGACGCATGCACTGGTGTTGACGCTTGCGCGGACGGCGCCTGTCAGGCCGGGGCTGCTGTTGACTGCGACGACGGCAAGGCATGCACGGCCGACAGCTGCGCACCGGCGAGCGGCTGCCTGCACGCTGCCTCGCCCGGCGCCTGTGACGACGGCGACAGCTGTACGGTCAATGACGTCTGCGTTGATGGCCAGTGTCAGGCCGGTTCGGGCAAGTCGTGCGTCGACGGCAACGCCTGTACCGACGATTCGTGCGACGTCGACGGCGACTGCCAGCACGAGGCAAACGTCGTCGGCTGTGACGACGGCGACGCCTGTACCACGGCCGACGCGTGTCAGGCCGGCGGCTGTGTGGGTGGCAAGGCCATCGACTGTCAGGACGATGAGCTGTGCACGACTGACTCGTGCGATCCCGGTGCGGGCTGCGGTCACGTCGCAAATACACAGGCTTGTGACGATGGCGACGCTTGTACGGTCGACGACGCCTGTGCGGACGGTGGTTGCCAGGCAGGCGCCCCAGATGACTGCGACGACGGCGAACCCTGCACGGTTGAGAGTTGCAACAGCCAGACCGGCTGCTTGTACGCGCCCGCCGCCAAGACCTGCGACGACGGCGACGCATGCACCACCGCGGACAGCTGCAAGCTGGGCAAATGCGCCGGCGGACCGCCGATAGCCTGCAATGACGGCAACAGCTGCACGGCGGACTCCTGTGCGCCGCAGTCCGGCTGTGTCCATCAGGCGGTCGGCGGCGAATGTGCCGACGGCAATCTGTGCACGGTGGGTGACACCTGTGCGGAGGGCGCCTGCGCGGCTGGCGCGGCAAAGGCTTGCAGCGACGCCGAAGCGTGCACCGACGACACCTGCGACCCCCAGACCGGCGCTTGCGGGCACGTCGCAGCCGATGGGGGCTGCGAGGACGGCGACAAATGCACCGGTGGTGACCAATGCGCGGACGGCAAGTGCGTCGCCGGACCTGCTCTCGATTGCGACGACGGCAGCGTCTGTTCGCTCGACGGCTGCGCGGCCGATGTCGGCTGCACCCACGGCGAGGCTGCGGGAAGCGTCGTGCCGGCATGCGATGGCAGCGCCTGGCAAGGACATTGCTATCGGGCATTCCCGCAAACGGCGACCTGGTTGGTCGCCGAGAGTGCCTGTGTGAAATGGGGCGGGCATCTGGTCAGCGTGGCGTCCGCGGGCGAGAACGCGATGACGCTCAAGCTCGCTCAGCAGACCTGCGGCACCAGCGACGGCGGCTGGATCGGCGCGAGCGACATCGACAAGGAGGGGGACTGGGCCTGGACCGACGGCTCACCGTTCACCTACCACCCGTGGAACGCGGGCGAACCCAACAACTGCTGTGGCGGCGAAGATGTCGCTCACATGCTCGCCAACGGCAGCTGGAACGACATCGGCACGAATCACCAGACCGCCTGTTTTGTCTGTGAGCGCGGGCTCCCCGTGGGCTGCAATGATGCCAACGCGTGCACGACGAGCGACGTCTGCGTCGCCGGCGGGATCTGCAGTGGTGGTGGTGGCGACTGCGACGATGGCAACGCCTGCACGATCGATGTCTGCGACAAGGCGCAGGGCTGCCAGCACGAGCTACTCGCGGATGGAAGCGACTGCGGCGGCGGCGCGGTCTGTGAAGCCGGAGTCTGCCAGCTCGGCACCGCCAAGACCCCAGCGGTGTCGTGCCTGGCGATCAAGGAGGCCAACGCGGCCGCCAAGAGCGGGGTTTTCTGGATCGATCCCGATGGTGCCCTCGGGCCACACCCGCCGGGTCAGGCATGGTGCGAGATGGAGCTGGACGGTGGCGGCTGGACCTTGGTCGCCATCGCAAGCGACGACGGCCAGAACACATGGACCTGGAACCAGCGCACCCTGTGGTCGACCAATACAAAGACCTTCGGGTCGCTGCAGACGCCACAGAAGGACTACAAGTCGCCCCTCTATCACCAGCTGGCCTTCAACGACGTCGCCTTCCAGCATGTGCCGTCGTCCGTCTGGGCCGCGTACGCTGGCGTCGGCGATGGCAAGGGCAGCTTCGCCGCGCTTGTCACCCTCATCGGAGGGCCGATCTGCTGGCCTGCGGACTCCGGCTGGCAGATGAGCGCGGGGACGCTCAAAGCGACGGGCAAGCTGTGTTCCACACGTCTATACCTCAGCGCTCACGACCACGACGGCGCGCTGGGCTGCGGTGACGACGACTACAGCTATGGGCCGAACTGGAGCGCCAACAACAACAACGGTTGCCCCTTTGACGACCCCGGCATGACGGGCAGCCTCGGGCCCTTGTTCTCGTCGGCGGGGTCGGAGTACGCGGCCGTCGGCTTCGGCAAGACGCTGAGCCTGAACACGGGCCAGGCCGGCAGCGGCGCGAACCGCATGAACGTGCTCGTCCGATAGCGCCGCCCGTCGAATCGCCAGACGGAACGGGCCACGCACGGGACCATGCTCGCGCTCACGGCGGTGGAGCTGCGCCAAGGCTGTCGAGCACCGCGAGGATCTCTTCTGGCCGCGGACGCTGTGGGTACGTAGCTGAGATGCTTCGCCAGGCGATCGTGCCGTCGCGCGCGACCACGTAGGTAGCCGGCCAGGCGGTCACGTTGACGGGGTCCTCGACGCCCCAGGCGCGCAAGGCCGTCCGCTCCGGGTCGGCGAGCAGCGTGAATCCAAGGCCCAATTTGTCGCGCAGACCGGTCGCGGTCTCGATGTCCTCGCCGCTGATCGCCACGAGGGTGGCTTGGCGCTCGCCGATCGCCCTGAGGTGTTCGTGCAGCTCACCGAGCTGCTTGCGGCAGTGTGGTCACCAGTGACCGCGGTAGAAGACCAGGATCGCGGGTCCGGTCGACAGGGCGTCGGCGAGTCGCCACGTGCCGCCGGTCATCGCCAGGGCGGTTTTGGGTGCGCGGTCGCCGACCTTTGCTGCCGTGGTCTCGATTGTCGTCGGCGGCGCCTTGCGCCGCGCCTCGGGAGGGTAGCCGGCGGCACGCATGACCGAACCGCAGCCGATGGCGATCGCGACGACGGCTACCGCGGCCAGCGCGGTGGCCGTCCAGGGCGAGAAGCTCTTCCATGGGCATGCTGGGCGTGTCCTCATCACAATAGCCTCCGCCAGTGGGCGCCTCTCTCCCGGATGCCCCGGGGCCTGGTGCCGTCGTGGCAGCCGCGCAAGTGTGACATCTGCGCGGGGATGGTGGCCAGCGCCCGCGTTCGTTGCGCTCCCGGACATGTCTCGTTCCGGTCGACGGTGGAAGCTGGTTGACAGTGCACGGGCGGCCGCGCACCTTGGCCGCCGGTCGCGGTGCGCGCAGCCCGGCGCATGCACAGACACGCGGCCGAGTGGCAGAGGCGCGGCAGCATGGGCGAGTCAAGCCGACCAGCGAACGAAGGAAAGCGCACACGGCATGGTGGCGATGATCCGCGCCGTGGCGATGGTCCGCGCCGTGGCGGTGGGGCGCGCCGCGGTGATGGTCCACGGCGCGGCGAGAAGCTGCTCTTCGCCGGGCTGGGTCTCTTCGTCCTGACCTCCGTCGCCTTCGTTGCCTGGATCTGGCAGGAGACCGCGCCGGCGCCGCCGTCGGCGACCTTGGCGCGTGCCGGCGACGGTGGGGCGCGGGTGAACGGCCAGGTCCTTGATGGCGCTGGCGAACCGGTCGCCGGTGCTCACGTCACTGCGAGCTCGGCCAACGAAGCCGACAGCGATCCCCGCCAGACAAAGTCGGACGAGGAAGGCCGATTTGTCTTCGAGGCGATGGCGCCGGGAAGCTGGTCACTGGACGCCGAAGCCGACGGGCTGATCAGCCCAGGTCCCCCCGGTCAACGTGCCCTGCAGGTCGAGATCCGCGGTGCTGGACCCGATGAGCCGCTGCTGTTGGTCTTGCGTCGCCCGATCGGTCTGCGCGGTCGCGTCGTTCGCGGCGGCGATCCGGTGGCGGGGGCGCGAATCGACGCGCTGTGGTCCTTCTGCGAGGGCGTTGGCGGCCGCCTCGGACCTTTCGAGCGCGCCGACCTCGCCCGAACCGACGCCGACGGTGGATTCACCATCGACGGTCTCCCGCCCGGTCGACTGCGCCTGACCGCAACGGCTACAGACGGCCGCCACGCCGACAGCGAAGACCTGGTCGTCGAAGGCGGCGACACGCGCGAGGGTGTGCATATCGACCTGCAGCCGGGCGCGCTTGTGCTCGGCTCGGTTCGGACCCAAGACGGGCAGCCGCTGCGCGCCCACGTGGTCATGCGCAGCGCCGCCGGCCTGACGCTCACCGCGGACGCCGCCAAGGATGGTCGATGGCGATTTGGGCGCGTCCCCGCGGGGACCTGGACTCTCGAGGTCGAATCTCCTGGATTTCGCCCTTGGCGGGACGACGAAGTTCTTGTGCGCGCGGGCGATCGCCTCGATCGCGACGTCGTGCTTGAGGCCGCGGGCGAGCTCGTCGGCCGCGTCATCGATGGCACGGACAGTCCTATCGCCCGCGCGTGGGTGGTCATCCGCCACAAGAACGGCGAGGAGCTGTTGCGCTGCGACGGCGGTGGCCGCTTCCGCTCGGCGCTCGCGGCCGATCAGCTTGTCAGCGCCGTCGCCCAGGCCGTCTCGCCCGGGCACGAGAGCCTCTCGCCGGTCCAGGTGATCCCGGGCGACGAGCTCGTCTTGCGTGTCGGCGACGGCGGCCGGCTGACCGGTCGCGTCATTGACCCCAGGGGCGCGCCATTGGCTCACTTCGCGGTGGCGATCGTCGCGTTCGAGGTCGATCCGCCGACGCCCTACGATCGCTCGGCGTGGCGTCCCTATGTGGGCGAGGGCGACGGCGGCGCGTTTCGTTTCGGGCCGCTGCGGCCAGGGCGCTACGATCTGCGCGCGGACGCGGCCGGCAGGGCGC
>CALGHC010000876.1 GCA_937915965.1 uncultured Myxococcales bacterium | reverse complement strand
GCCTCGGTCGGGGCCAGCGCTACCGAACCTGGACAGACAGTCATCCAGTTTCGGCGGCGCGCGACACGCGCCGAGCCCACCTGGCTGAAGTCGCGCCTGCCCTTCAACGCGTCCGAATCGGGCATGAATCAGAGATGGGAGGCCTCGTGGGTCGCGGTGGACCCCGCGACCGCGGCGGATGCGCCCGCCGATCACAGCGCTGGCACGATTCCTGCTTGCCCTACGCGCGAGCCCGCGGCGGCCTCTCGCCCGACGCCGGCGACGGTCGGCCGCAAAAGGCGACGGCACGGCAAGTCGCGGCTATGGTGCTGAGGGTCGCAGGAAGGGCAAGGGCGCGGCGAGAGGCAGGAATGACGCGGGGAGAGGCAAGAATGGCACGGCGAGCGGCGGGAATGACGCGGCGCGAGGCAGGAATGGCACGGCGAGCGGCGGGAATGGCACGGCGAGAGGCAGGAATGACGCGGGGAGAGGCAGCAACAGCGCAGGGCATGAGTCGCGCGGACAAGCACGAGAAGTTCTTCACGTTCCTGTTCATGATCAGCTTCTTCGCCATCGGCTACGTCGCAACGAACCAGCTCGCCGCGACGCGGACCGTCTTCCTCGACCTCGCCACCGATCTGGATCGCTCGATCCCGTTCATGCCCGCCTCGATCTTCGGCTACCTCTTTGTCTACGTGAGTGTTCTCGTCGGCTACGCGATCATCGATGACATCCGCCAATGGCGTCTCGCCGCGGTGACTTTCCTGTTCTCGACCTCCATCGCGTATGTCTTCTTCCTGTTGGTGCCGGTGCGCATGGCGCTGCGACCCGATGTGGGCGAGCTCGGCGGCCTGTCCGAGGCGGTCACGCGGCTCTACTTCGCCGTGGATCTGCCTTACAACTGCTTCCCGTCGCTGCACGTGACCTATCCGGCCTTTCTCGCCCTGATCGTCTGGCCGACCCACATCCGCGCCCGCTGGCTGATGGCGGCGATGGCTCTGGTGGTCGCCGGTTCCGTCCTCCTGGTCAAACAGCACTACGTCGCCGACGTGGCTGGCGGCCTCGCCAACGCGACGATCTGCTGGTGGCTGGCGACGAAGACCGAACGATTCTGGCCGGAGCTCGGCCGCTGGCTGCAGCCGGTCCGCTCGCTATGCGAGAGCCTGCCCCTGCCCGGTCTGTTGGGCGGTACCGCTGGCGACGACGACTGAACAAGTGGATGAGGCTTCATCCAACCGGGGCAGAGCTACTCCAACGAAGCCGCTGCCGCGCGAGGGCTTGCGGATCTCGGGCGACCCGCGCCGACCGAACCTCGTGAACCTCCTGAACCCTGAACCTCGCGAACCTCGACTGACGGGAGACCAGATGCACATCGGAATGCTCACTGACTACATCGCGCCGGACTGCACCTTCGGGCCAGCCCTGGCGGGCGCTACCTTCCGCCGCAACATGCAGATGCGCGGCCACGAGGTCACGCTGGTTGGGCCGCGACCGGCGCCCTGGATGCGCAAGCCGCCACCGGGCTCGATCGAGCTGTCTGCCGGCACCTTTCGGCAGTACCCTGGCGTGCGCTTTACCTTTCCGTGGCCGCCCGCGTCGTTCACGCAGTTGCCGCCCTTCGACATCGTGCACTCGAACGCCAACACCTTGCTGATGCGCTGGGCGCCGGTGGTGCGTCAGCTGCACGGCGTCCCTGTGCTGCACACCAACACGACCTACCTGCCGGAGTTCGTCCACCACGCCATCCCCAAGGGGCTGCTGCAGTTCCCCGGGAGCAGCGGGTTCTGGAATTGGGCGACAAAGTCCGTCGAGAACTCGTTCGCCCGGGTCTTCAACGCCGGCGACGGGCTCATCGTCCTTTGTCAGGGGCTCGTCGACTATTGGCAGCGCATGGGCCTCGAGGTGCCGATTCACGTCATCCAGCGGCCGATCGACGTGCGCATCTTCAACCGAAAGCTCGGCCCGGACCCGTACCGCGGCGACTTCAAGCGGGGCGCGCGTATGCTCTGCACCGCGCGCCACTCCAAAGAAAAGGCGCTCGACCGGGTCGTCGAGATCTTCGCGCACCACATCCTGCCCGCCAACTCGGACGCCTCCCTGACCCTGGTCGGCGACGGCCCGGCGCACAAGGCCCTGGTCGCCCAGGCGCACGCCCTGGGTGTCAGCCATCGGGTGCACTTCCAGGGGGAGCTGCCCCAACGCGACCTGCCCGATTGGCTCGGCCACGCCGACCTGTACCTCTACACCTCGCTGAGCGAGACGTTCGGCCAGGTCGTCAGCGAGGCGCTGTGGATGGGCATCCCCGTGGTCGGCTTTGACGACAAGATGGGCGTCGCCCACCAGGTCAAGCACGACTTCAACGGCCTGCTCATCGATCCGCACGCACGCGACGCCGACGGCGAGTTTGCCGCGGCCGCAGCAGCCCTGCTGAGCGACAACGGCCGTCGACGGACTCTCGCGGAGAACGCCGCGCTGCGCCAGCGCGAGACCTCGGCTCCGGAGATCGTCTATGCCGCCTACGAGGCCGCATACGCCAGCGCCAAGGAACACTACGCCGTCCATCCGCCCGCCCATGTCGGCCGCCCTGGGCCGGTCCAGGCGATGCAGATGACCTGGCGCTACCTGCTGCCGTGGACGTGGCAGCACGCGACCGTGTTGGCGTCCGGCGTGATCCCTTCGGGCTACCGACCGAACTCGAAGGCGCCCTTGGATGCTGCGCCGGACCAGCCGGCCGACGAGGGCTACGCCCACGACGGCGGCTCAAGCCTCGCCCATCTGCCACAGTGGATGGGCCCTGGCGCGTCAGCCAGTGGTGGCGGTCGCGAGGACGTCGCCGCCGCAGGGCAGACCGCGGCAGCACAGACCGCGGCAGCGCAGACCGCGGCAGCGCAGACCGAGTCGTCGATCGACTGAAGGGGCGCTGAGCGGCTCGGAGCCGCCCGGAGCAACGAAGAGCGGCGCGGAGCGACGGAGAGGACATGCACATCGGCCTGTTGACCGACTTTGTCAGCGTCAACTTCGTGAATGGGTCGAGCTTGTCGACGCAGGCGATGAAACGCACGCTGCAAGAGCGCGGCCACCGGGTCACGCTCATCGGGCCGCGGCCGGGCCGTGACGACCGAGCAGCAGCGCCGGGCTCGCTGCTGCTCGGTTCGGTGAGCTCGCGTGCCCACCCGCACCTGCGCATCCCCTTCCCGTGGCCGCCGCAGACCTGGACCTCCCGACCAGAATTCCAAGTCATCCACAGCCACGCCAGCTCGCTGTCGATGCACTGGGCGCCGCTGATCCGCGAGCTCCACGGCGTCCCGACCTTGTCGACGAGCACCGTCTTCCCGCCGGCGTTCGCCCAGCGCCTGCTGCCAAACGCGCTCTACGACGTGGCCGCCGTGCGAGGGACCTGGTCGGGCGTTTCGCCGTGGATCGAAGGGCAGTTCCGCGACCTCTACAACGCAGGCGACGGTGTGACGGTCCCCTGCGAGGGCATGGCCGCCTATTGGCAGAAATCGGGTCTCAATGTGCCGCTGCACGTGATTCCCCGGCCGATCGATGCCCGGACCTTCGACATGCCGCTGGGCGCCGACCCGTTTCGACCGGAGTTCAAGCGCGGCGGACGCATGCTGGCGGTCTGTCAGCATGTGCGCGAGAAGGACCTCCACAAGCTACTATCGACCTTCGCCCACCACGTCCTGCCTTACGTGCCCCAGGCTTCGCTGACCCTGGTCGGCGATGGCCCGGAGCACCGCGCCCTGCAGCAGCTGGCGCGGACCATTGGCGTGTGGCACCGCTGCGAGTTCCCGGGCGAGAAGCCGCAGCGCGACCTGCCAGCGTGGTACCGCTGGGCGGACGTGTTCGCTTGCCCGTCCCTGTCCGAGACCTTCGGCCAGGGAGTAAGCGAGGCGCTGTGGAGCGGCACGCCCGTGGTCGGCGCTGACGACCAGATGGGGGTCGCCTCGCAGGTCAAACACCAGAAGAACGGTCTGCTGATCGAGCCGGGTCCGGACTTTGAGCGGTCGATGGGCGCCGCGCTGCGCTCGCTGATCGACGATTCGCCGCTGCGGCTGGCGTATGGGCGCGACGCGGCCGAGATGCAGCGCCTTGCCTGCGCCGCCGACGTCGTCTACGCCGCTTACGAGCGCGCCTACGCCGCGGCCATCGAACACATCCGCAGCCGTCCGCCGCGCTTCGGCGATGGCGCGGCGCTCTCGCGGGCGTGGTGGATCGCCAAGGACCAGCTGGCGCCGTGGACCTGGATGCACGGCGTCGCCTACGGTGTCGCCGCACTGCGCGGTCGGCTATCGTACAAGCCCAAACAGGACGTACCCTTTGATGCGGCCCCGGATGAGGCGCTCGATGGACCCTTCGACGCCTCGGCGCCCGCCACCGAGCCGCCGAGGCGCCCCGAACCGCCCGCGCCGCTGCGC
>CALGHC010000875.1 GCA_937915965.1 uncultured Myxococcales bacterium | reverse complement strand
GACGACTGACGCGGTCGGGTCCACCGATCAGGGCCAGGCGAGCGCCGCCGCGACCCATTGGCCATCGTGGGACAGGCTGACCTCGACGCCCTCCAGCCGTTCACCGCCGATGTGGGCCTCGGGCGGGCCGGGCCTCGCGGCGGTGGTCCCAAGTGGCCGGACGATGGCCGCGTCGGCCCAGCCGGCGCGCGCCAACATGCGGCACGCCAACGCCCGGACCTGCGCCGATGGCGTCGTCGACGGTGTCGTCGATCGTGTCGCGGACGGCCTCGCAGACGGCTGCGCGGGCGCCACCGATTGCGTCCGGGCAGCCGTCGCCGCTGCCTCGACGTTGCTGGATTGCGGTCCCGGCATCAGCGCTGCGACCTCCCAGATGGCGTGATCGGCCGTCGCGTCGGCTGTCGTCTCCAGGGCGAGGCAGTGCAGCCAGCCGGGGCCGTGGTGCCACGCGACCGAGAAGACCTGGTCTCCGTAGCGCACCACGCCATCGTTCGCGTCTACCTCAAAGCTCCGATGGGCGAAGACCAGGTCGGCTACCGTCTTGCCGGCCGCTTTGTATGCCGCTTTGTATGCCGCTTCCTTGGCTGACCACAGCCGCCACAGCGCCAGGTCCGGATCGGCGCCATCCGCGATCCAGGCCCGCTCTTCGGCGGTAAACACCCGCTCGACGAAGCGTTGGTCGCCGGCCTTTCCAGCCACGCCGGCCTCGTTCAGGTCGACGACGTCATTGCCCAGGCGTGCTGTGCGCGGCAAACCAGGCCTCCTCGAGCTCGGCGAGGCTCTCGACGATGGTGCGCGAGAGGTCGCGCGCGCCTCGCAGGCCGCTGCTTGGTGAAGTCGGCGTGATCACATCGCACATCAGCTCGAATGTCTCGCCGCGTTTCGGCAGGTCGCTGTAGGTCGTCTGGCCGAGACCGCGCAGGTAGATGCACAGCACGCGCGTGCCGGGCACCTCTTGGGCCAGCTTGCCCACCCCGTAGGTGAACTCCTCGCGGTCGAGGCGCCCCGAGCGACTGCGCGTGCCCTCGGGGAAGATCATGACGCGGTGGCCACTGGCGAGCAGGAAGCGGACCTTGTCCATGACCCGCGCTGTCTCGTCGGGCGGGCCGCCACGCACGATCGGCAGGCACTTGCCCATGTAGCAGCCCAGCCGCAGGGCCAGCCCGTCGCCGACGTTGCGACGCTCGGGCAGGTTCCAGGCGAACAGCCGCTCGTCGCGCAAAAATGCCCACGCCGATCCGAGCGCCCAAAGCAGGACGCAAGAGTCGATGAGCGTGAGGTGGTTGGCGCAGACCAGCAGCGGGCCGTGTCTCGAGCCACGACCGGCATCCCGGCTTGCCGCGAGCTTCTGGTGCAGCTCACTGCGGAACGCGCGCAGGTTCGGGATCGAATAGCCGCGGGCAAAGCGCATCCACCCCCACGCGAGGTACCAGGTCACGGGGGTCAAGGCGCGCGCCACCACACGCTGCAACGCCAGCGTCGCGAGGTCGCGGCGGGGCAGGGTGGGATGCAGCGGAGGCTGGCTCACCCTTCGGCGGTCACGACGCGCACGGCGTCACCCAGGGTGCGGACGCTGTCGGCGGTGTCGTCGTCGATCGACAGGTCGAATTCGTCCTCGAAGGCCAGGATGATGTCGACCAGCCGCGCCGAGTTCACACCCAGATCCTCGAGGATGCGGGCTTCGAGGTTGCCCGCTTCGAGCTCGGCAGGCGTCTTGGCGTAAGGCTTGATGATGGCGCTGATCTTGGCGAGGGCTTCTTGCTGGTCCATGAGGGTCTCCTTGTCGATGGGACTTGTGTGTGATGTCCCGTTGGTGTCGATAAATCAGGCGTCCGCCCACTTGCGGAACAAGACGCAGCCGTTGACGTCGCCAAACCCGAAGCTGGCCTTGGCGAGCACCTGCGCGTCCGATTCGCGCGCGACGTGGGGGATCCGGTCGGCGTAGGGCTCGAGCGCCGGGTGCAGATCCTCGCAGTTGGCCGAACCGTGGACAAAGCCGTGCGCCAGCTGCAGCACCGAGGCGACGCACTCGAGCCCACCCGCCGCGCCCAGGCCGTGACCGATCAGGGACTTGGTCGAGTTGATCCAAGGGAAGGCCGAGGGCTCGCGGCCCAACACCCGCGCCCAGTTGCCCACCTCGATCGAGTCCGCCATCGTCGCGGTCAGGTGGCCGTTGATGACGTCGATCGCGTCCGGCGACAGCGCCGCCTCTGCCAACGCGGCGCGAATGCAGCGGGCGACGCCCTCGGGGTTGGGCGCCACGATGCTGCCGCCGCCGCGCTGCCCGCCACTGTTGACCGCGCCGCCCAGGACCTCGGCGTAGATGCGCGCGTCGCGTTCCAGGGCGCTGTCGAGGGTCTCGAGCATCAGCAAGCCCGCGCCCGACCCCGGCACGAAGCCGCTTGCGCTCGCGCTCATCGGCCGTGAGGCGCGCTCGGGCTCGTCGTTCCAGCCCTTGGACAGCACCCGCATGGCGTCGAAGCCCGCCCAGCTGTACAGCGACGATCCCTCGGCGCCGCCGGCGATCATCCGCCGGCCGCGACCGGCGGCGAGGTGCCAGTAGGCCATGACGATCGCCTCGGTGCCGGTCGTGCACGCGCTTGAGTTGGTCGTGACCTGACCACCCAGGGCGAGCAGCCCGCCGAGGTTGGCGCTGACCGCGCTGCTCATCGTCTGCTCAACCGACGTGCTGCCGATGCGCCGGACCTTGCCGGCGTTGACGCGGGGGATGACGAGCCCCGCGAGAGTGTCGACCCCGCCCACCCCGGTACCGACGATCGCGCCGGTGTCCCAGTCGATGCGGTCCTCTCGGGCCCCAGGGACCTCGAAGCCGGCATCGCGCCAGCAGTCCAGACCGGCGATGCCGGCGTAGATCATGCCGCTGTTCATCGCCATGCGGGACTCGTCCGAGAAGTACGTCAGCGCCAGCTCATCGGCTCCCTGGGGTACGCCGGCGACCTGGCAGGTGAAGCCCAGCTCGGCCAGCTGCGGCTGGTGGCGCAGACCCGATCGGCCTTCGCGCAGGGCCTTCTCGAAGTCCTTGAGCCCGTGCGCGTTGGCAGAGATGACACCCATACCGGTGATGACGACCCTGGTCATGATCTCACTCCCATGCCTGAGGCCACCGCGTTTGCGACGAGCTCTCCGGCCTCGTTGAACATCTCGATGCGCGCGCGCAGCTTGCGTCGCCGCCAGAACTCAAGCTCTCCGTGGATGGTGACGCGCTCGCCAGGCCGGACCGGCCGGGAGAACTCGACCGTGGCGTCGGCAAACATCGTCGTCCAGCGGCCAATCTCGTCCGCTGCTACCTCGCGCGACAGCAGGTAGATGCCCTGGGCGACCACACCCACCTGACACATCGACTCGAGCAGGATCACCCCCGGCGTCACCGGGTTGCCCGGGAAATGACCGGCGTAGAACGCTTCATCGAGTCGGAAGGTGTAGCTGCCGACGATGTGGTCGGCGTCCACCTCGTGGATCGCGTCGACGAATCGGAACGGCGCCTGCTGCGGCACCAAGGCGAGCACCTCGGCCGGCGTCAGCGCTGCCGCCGGCGCTGGCGCCGACGCCGACGCCCCACGTGGGCTGTCAACCGCCATGCATGCCTCCGTTGACGTGGAAGACGCCGCCCGTGCAGTAGGTGCCCTCGGTCGCCAGGAAGCGGACCATCGCCGCGACCTCGTTTGGCGTGCCCATGCGCTTGAGCGGCACCCTCGCGAGGATGCCATCGCGGATGCCGTCCGTGAGGTCGGCGGTCATGCGCGTCTCGACGAAGCCCGGCGCCACCGCGTTGACCAGGATGCCGTAGTCAGCCAGCTCCCAGGCCAACGTCTTGGTCAGGTTGTCGATCGCCGCCTTGGTCATCCCGTAGGCGCTCTGCGTGGGGTTGCCGGTCGAACCGACGACGCTGGAGATGTGGATGATTCGCCCCGAGCGACGCCGCATCATCAAGCGCGAGAGGCGCTTGGTCAGGTACCAAACGCTGCGCATATTGGTGGCAACGATCTGGTCGAAGTCTGCCAGCTTGGCCGAAAACAGCGGCGCGTCGACGGTCGCCCCGGCGTTGTTGACCAGCACCTCCAGCGGGCCGCGGGCGCGCACCGCCTCGTAGACCGCGTCGACGCCGGCCTCTGTGGCCAGATCCGCGGCGACCAGGAAGGTCTCGCCGCCGAGCTCCGCTTGGAGCGCTTCGGCCTTCTCTGCGCTGGATCGATAGTGGATGCCGACCGTGAAGCCGGCTTGGGCCAGCGCGCGGCAGCACGCAGCGCCGATGCCGGTGGCACCGCCCGTGACCAGCGCGACAAGAGTGGGTTCGGTGGCGGTCATCGGTTCAACAGTCCTCCGGTCGAGTTGGCCGAGCGGTTGGGGTAGTCGGGGTATTGGATGCCGCGGAACAGCCCCACCTTGGCGTCCTTGATCGTGTAGATGGCCTGGCCGTCGACCGACACCGTGCCCGTGCCGATGGCTACAGCGGAGCCGCTCGCTGGCAGCTCGGCGTAGCGGCGCACCTCGATCTCGTAGCGGACCACGCGGTCGTGTGGTCGGATCTGGCCCTGAAACTCGATCTCCTTGGCGCCCAGGGCCCGACCGACTCCCAGGCCGCCGCGCACGGTCGCGTAGAAGCCGAGCAGCTGCCAGATGGCGTCGACGCCCAGGCAGCCCGGCTGCACCGGGTCGTCGCGGAAGTGACAGTGAAAGAACCAGTCATCGAGGTGGATGTCCTGTTCGGCGGCGATGAAGCCGCGCGCGCCCTCGTGGCGGATCTCGGTCACGCGGTCGAACATCAGCAGCGGTGGCGTGGGCAGGCTGGAGAAGTCGCTGCACGGCGGGTCGTCGACCATCGTGCCGCGGCCGAATGCGATCAGCTCGTCGAGCGAGAAGTGGGTTCGTTCCCGGAACTCGGCGTACTTCATGCGATCTCCCCGACCTGCAGCAGGGCGCCGCCCCAGGTCAATCCCGAGCCGACGACCACGACGGCGATCTCGCCTCCCTCGGGCAGCTGGTCCCAGCGCTGCGAGAGGACCGACGGTGCCCCCGCCGCGCCACAGTTGCCGTAGGCGTCGACGTTGAACCAATGGCGCTCGGGGTCGATGCGGCCGCGAGTGACGACAGACTGCAACATGAGCAGGTTGGCCTGGTGACCGACGAAGTGGAGGCGATCCTTGTCGCCCCGGCAGTTGCCGCGCAGCGCGTTGAGGGTCTGGCCAGAGCGGCGGATGGCGAAGCCTTGCACGGCGGTGCCCTGCTGGGCGAAGTGGCCACCGGTGGGGATCGAGACCTTGTCCCAACCTGAGGGATCCGAGGTCAGGCTCGTGTGGACGACCCGCAGCCGCGCCGGCACCCGCATCGAGACTACTGCCGCGGCGCTGCCATCGCCCCACAGGACCGCGGTCGAGCGGTCGCGGTAGTCGACGGTGCGCGTGTTGTTCTCAGCCGTGACCAGCAGCACGTAGTCGGGCATCGTCGCCGGGTTCATCGACCCCAAGAGGTGCAGATGCGCCGCAAAAGTCGAGCAAGCCGAGCTGACGTCGACGCTTGGCGCAGCGATCCCCAGCTCGGCGGCGATCTTGCAAGCCTCGGCCGGGATCGTGTGCTGCGGCGAGCAGCCGCCCGCCCACACCAGCCCGATGTCCTGCGCGGTGAGGCCGGCTCGCGCCAGCGCCATGCGCGCCGCCTCGGCGGCCGTCTGGGCGTTGCTGTGGGTCGAGACCGCGTGCGACGCCAGCGGATCGGCGTTGCGGGTCGACGCGATATAGTCAAGCGGCAACACCGTGCGTCGGCTGCGGATGCCGACTCGCTCGAGGATCCACTCGTCGTTGGTGCCGATGTCGAGGCCGGTGAGAAAAGCGTTGTCGATCTCGTTGGGCGGATGGAAGTGGCCGAGTCCATGGATGTAGATCATGCGGACACGTGCTCCCCGCCGTCGATGTGAATGAGCGCACCGTTGATCCACGCCGCCTCGGGTGCGCACAGCAGGCAGACCACGTTGGCGACGTCTTCGGGCGTCGTCAGGCGTCCCATCGGGTTGCGCATGCGGGCGTGAGCGGCCATGTGCGCGCTGCCGGGGATCAGACGCAGCGCGGCGGTGTCGGTGACCCCGGGCTGCAGGATGTTCGAGCGGATGCCGTGCGGCCCGAACTCGACGGCGATGGCGCGTGAAACGGACTCAAGGGCGACCTTGGCGGTGGCGACGGCGGCATAGCCGCGCCACACGACCGAGTTGCCCTCGCTGGTCAGGCCAAAGACCCGCGCGTCGGCGGCAAAGAGCCCCTCGCCAAAGAGGCGCTGCACCCAGCTCAGCAGGCTGGTGCCCATGCTGAAGACGGTGCGCGCGATGTCCTCGTCGTCGAGCCGGGCGTCCGTCTGTGGTGGCGAGATCAACGCCTGGAGGGGGTCGACGCCCTCGCCAGTGAGCCTGGTGACGATCTGTTCAAGGTCGGCGACGGCGACGCCGAGCTCGTCGGCGAGTCGCTGGACGGCGAGCGCCGCTGGCGGCGTGCCGACCGCCGGCGCGATCGGTTTGAGGTTGCCAAAGGCGATCGAGTGCAGCAGCGCCTTGACGCGACCGCTAGGGCCCATCGCGACCCGCACGGCCTCGATCGTCGTCGAGACGCCCTCGGCGCTGAGGGCGTCGAGGTTCAAGGCGACAAAGCCGTGACCGTGGGCGCGGATCGCGTCGAAGCCCGCCTCGATCCGCGGCATCGCGCCGCGTCGGTCCCGATGGACGACGCACACGCTCATGCCGTGCGCGGCGAGCTTGGTCGCCACGGCGAGACCGAAACCACTGGAGCCCCCCAGAATCAAAGCCCATTCGTCGGTAGTATAG
>CALGHC010000874.1 GCA_937915965.1 uncultured Myxococcales bacterium | reverse complement strand
AGCCAGCGACCGGTTTGGCCGCGCAGGTCTTGGTATTTTCGCAGATCTGCTCGCCCCACGCGTCGGTCTGGATGAGGCGAGCCTGGGCCTTGCTGTCGACCGGCGAGCGCTCACCGGCCAACAGCAGACCGCCTCCATCGAGCGCCAACAGCGCATGGGCAGCGCCGTACCACTTGCCATCGTTGTAGGTCCGCTCCCACAGCGGGTTGCCCCAGGCGTCAACGCGGACTAGCCACGGGTCGCCAAAATTGTTGTTCTGCTGCTTGGAACCAGCCACCCAGACGCCGCCGTCGACAGCGGCAGCCACCGCCTCGCCGACGTCGAGTTTGGCCCCGCCAAGGGTCTGCTGCCACAGCTCCTTGCCGCCGCCGTCCGTGACGATCAGCCAGGCCTGGTCGGCCTTGTCGGGCGAGTCGACCGTACCGACGGCCGCAACGCCACCGCCGGGAAGGGCGGCGACGCCAACCAGGATCGGCTGACCTGCGTGGCTGAAGTGATTCGACCAGGTCAGCTTGCCGGCCCAGGTCATGCTGGCGATCCAGCCCTTGCGCACAGCCCCAGACCAGCTGTGGCCAGCCGCGACCAATGCGCCCCCGTCGGCCGCAGCCACCGCGGCCAGCACGTCCTCATTGCCGCTGCCGAAGCCCTGGTCCACCAGCACCTTGGCGTCCTTGTCGACCACGAGCAGCCAGCCGTCCCAGTTGCCCGCCCCGGCGATCGTCGAGTAGCCGACCGCGGCGATCCGGCCGTCGTCGTGGACCACGACGCCGCGCAGTGCATCCTCAAATGGTGTGCCACGCACGAGCTCCCAAGCGACGGTGCCGTCCGCGTCGAGGCGGAACAGCCAGCCGTCAGTAGCGCCCGCACCCTTGCCGTTGGTCGCACCAACGGTGACCAGACCGCCGCCGGGCATGGCCGCGATCCCGCCAGCGACGTCGCTCGCAGCAGTAGCGAGGGACGCCGACCAGACCAGCCCGCCAGCGGCGTCGACTCGCAGGACGATCGTGCTGGCGGGACCTGCACCGCTCCAGACACGGCCATAGCTCGCGTAGCCGCCGTCGCCCAGCCGCGTCACGGCGTCGGCGGTCTGCTGGACGGTCTGGGTACCGACCTTGGCGGCGCCGTGCGTAACATCCCAGACGCGCGGCAAAATCCCGGCCTTGCAGACGGACGCGACGCAGGTGTCGCCGACGGTGCAGCCGTCGCCGGCGACGCAGTCGCCCAGCGCTGGAGCGTGGGTGCAGCCCGTGCTGGGCTTGCAGCCGTCGGTGGTGCAATCGTTGGCGTCGTCGCATGCGACGACCTTGGCGACGCACTGGCCATCGGCGCAATGATCGCCGCTGGTGCACTTCGAGCCGTCGCTGCAGACGACCGAGTTAGCGATGTGCTGGCAGCCCGTGTCTGCGGTGCATGCGTCGTCAGTGCAAGGGTTGCCATCGGTGCATGCGGCGTCCTGTAACTTGAATCCGCATCCCTTGGCCGGTTCGCAGATCGGCTCGGCGCAGGCAGACCCTGCGGGACACTTGACCACAACGCCGACGCACGTGCCGGTCTTCTCGTTGCAGGTGTCGGCCTCCGTGCAAGCGTCACCGTCGTCGCAAGGGGCGCTGGTGGGCGTGTGGGCGCAACCGCCGACGAGATCGCAGGTGTCCTCCGTGCAAGCGTCGTCGTCGGCGCACACCGAGTCATCTGCCTGGACGGCGCAACCCGCGCTCGGGACGCACAATTCGGTCGTGCAGCCGACGCCGTCGTCGCAGGCGCTGTCGTCGGCGACGTGACCGCAGCCCAGCGCCGTGGAGCAGGCGTCCTTTGTGCAAGCGATGCCGTCGTCACACTGCGCCGCGCTGCCGACGTGCACGCAGCCGCTCGCAGCCACGCAGGTGTCGCTTGTGCACGCGATACCATCGTCACACAGCAGGTCGAGACTCGGGTGGCTGCAGCCGGTGACCGGATTGCAGGCGTCGATCGTACACTCGATGCCGTCGGAGCAGGCGCTGGCCTCTTCGATGTGAGCGCAAGCGCCCCCCGGGTCGCAGACATCGATCGTGCACGCGACCCCGTCGTCGCAGCTGCCTGGCAGGCAGCCCGGCGCGATGTCGATCGAAGCATCCGTGTCATAACCGCCGTCGGTCCCAGCGTCCAAAGCGCCGGCATCCGCGTCGTCGTCCAAAGCGATGTCGGCCGCGATGTCGGTTGCGATGTCGGCCCCTATCGTGGTGTCGGGCGCGTCAGCCGGACCGTCCAAGTCCACGGCGGCGTCGACATCGGCGGGCGAGCCATCGGCGTCTGCGTCGCCGTCCGCGTCGACCACGTCGATCGCGTCGGTAGCAACATCGACCTCGACGTCGACCCCCGTTGCGGCCACGTCACCGTCCGTGCCGGTCTGGCCGGCATCGCCGTCGGCGTCATTCGGCAGCGAATCTTGGGGGCCAGCGAGCTGGGTATCACCCGAGCTGCAGCCCAGGGCGCCACCGCCTACGAAGAAGCAGACGAAGAAGCAGACGAAGAGGCGGCCGAAGAAGCGGCCGAAGAAGCCGCCGAAGAAGGCGCCGAAGAAACCCACGAAGAGGCGCACGAAGAGGCGCACGAAGAGACGCACGAAGAGACGCTGTGTGGCGACTGACCGACCGGCTCCGTGGACAGCGAGGAACAACATGTTGCGCGCTCCAGTCTGGTCCGCCGCCGGCGACCTTGGTGGTGTCATTCTACCACGCGCGGACGGGCGGGCGAAGCAGGGCGGTAGA
>CALGHC010000873.1 GCA_937915965.1 uncultured Myxococcales bacterium | reverse complement strand
TAGTGCGCCACCGGCTCGTCCAGACCGCCGTCCGTCCTGTCGTTTCATCGCCGTTCTCCCCGCGTGGCCGCTTGCTGAAGTCGCCATTGAGCGACGGCCTCGCCTCGCAATTCGTCGCCATGGCCAAGGCGCATGATGCAGTCACCCTGTACGCCGGACAAGCGACGGTGGCCCGATCGGTGCGCGCGATCGCCGCGAATCGCGGTGATCAACGGATCATGCGGCCGGCGCGATCCGCACGTCGCCTCACTCGCGGTCCCCAGCGGCCGAGATGACGCGGCCGCAAGATTGATAAAACGTGTTGATAAACAGGATATTGCGTCGTTCGCGGCGCTGCGATCGTCGCGAGGTGGGACCAGACGAGTCGCGCCGGGACCGAGAGCGAGGGCACGGCGGAGCTTGAGAAAATCAGATACAGAGGTCGGCAGGCTTGCCGGCGCGCTTGGCATGGCTACATTCCCTGCATCCGGACCCAAGCGTTCCGGACGGATCCCATTCTTGATACATGGCCTGGGCAGAGGTCGGCACCGCGCAGACGCGGCAGAGTTCACCCGACGAGACCCGTGCCGGTGGAGGGGCGAGATGAGAAAGACATGGCTTCGCAGCTCTTGGGCATTGGCTCCCATGATCGCGCTGCTGATCTCGACTGGCTGCAGCAGCGACAACGACGCGACCGACACCACCACGTCCACCGATGTCGCCGCGGACGCAGGCGGGGAACCGGTCAAGACGCCCGTAGTCGCCGTCACCGGAACGCACGCCGTGAAGGTCGGCGCGACTCTCGCCTTGAGCGCTTCGACCATGGACGGGACCGACACCGGCTACGTCTGGAAGAGCGACGATGACAAGATCGCGACCGTTGACGCGACCGGCAAGGTGACCGGTGTCGCGGCCGGCGAGACCCTCGTGAGCGCGACTGGCGCCGACACCGCCGCCGCGGGCAGCCACGCCGTCGTCGTGGTGGCCGAGGGCGCAGTGGCGGGCGTGCCCGTTGTCATCGTCACCGGCGAATACTTCGTCCTCACTGGCGGCTCGATCACGCTGACCGCAAACACGGTGAACGGCACGGACTCAGGCTATGACTGGACCAGCTCGGACGCGACCATCGCGGGAGTCGACGCCGACGGCAAGGTGACCAGCAAGGCTCCGGGCGCGGTCACGATCAGCGCAACGGGCAAGGACTCGATGGTGGCGGGCGCGATCGGCCTGATGGTCAGCAACGTGATCCCAAACTACGACGCCTGGCGCAAGAGCGGGCACGGCGACTACACCGCCGAGGCTTTCAACCACTGGAACGAGGCCGAAGATGGCGCGACACCGGTCGTGTCGAAGTCGTGCGCGCGGTGTCACAGCACGCCGGGCTTCCAGGACTACATCGGCGCCGACGGCTCGCCCGCCGAGGTGACGGACGCCGACGCGCCAATCGGTACGGCGATCGAGTGTGCTGCGTGCCACAACCCGGTCGCGACAAATCTCAGCCACGTCATCTTCCCGTCGGGCGTCAAGATCGAGGATCTTGGCCCCGAGGCGCGCTGCATGACCTGCCACCAGGGCCGTGAGAGCAACGAGAGCGTCCACAAGATGATCGCGGACGCCTTTGGTGAGGGAGTCGCCATCGAGCCGGACACCGTTCAGGAAGGCATCGGCTTCAAGAATATCCACTACTTTGCAGCGGGCGCCACCCTCAACGCAGGCCGAACGCGCGGCGGCGCTCAATACGACGGCAAGAGCTACGACTGGCGTTTCCGCCACGTGCCTGGCCGCGATACCTGCGTGGGCTGCCACGACCCACACAGCCTTGAGATTCGCCTTGAGGCGTGCAGCGAGTGCCACATGAACGAGGCCGGCAAGGTCGAAGATCTCAAGAACATCCGGATGATGTCCTCGATGGCCACCGACTACGATGGCGACGGCGACAAGGTCGAGGGCATCTACTACGAGATCGACACGCTGCGTGACGCGTTGCTGGCCTCGATCCAGCAGTACGCCACGGACAAGGGCCTCGACGCGATCTGCTACGACTCCGCTCACTATCCCTACTTCCTCATTGACGCCGACGGCGACGGCGCCTGCGCGGCGGACGACGTCAAGTACACGATGTTCACCGCGCGTTTGGCTATGGCCGCCTTCAACTACCAGCTCTCGTTGAAGGATCCGGGCGCCTTCGCCCACAACGGCAAGTACGTCATCCAGCTGCTCTTCGACGGCATCGAGGACCTGAACGCTGGCCTCAAGACTCCGGTTGATATGACCAAGATGCATCGCGACGATCCCGGCCACTTCAACGGCTCGGCCGAGCCTGCCCGTCACTGGGACAAGGACGGGGTGTCGGCGAGCTGCTCGAAGTGCCACTCGGGCTCTGAAGGCTACGAGTTCTACGTAGACTATGGGGTCAGCAAAGCGGTCGCGGAGCCGGGCAACGGTCTGGACTGCGCGACTTGCCATACCAGCTTCGGCAGCGAATTCGCGACGCGGTCGGTGGCGAGCGTCACATTCCCCAGCGGCAAGACGTTCACCCCGGCCGAGGACGCCAAGGAGAAGCTCAAGGTCAGCATGATCTGCGCGACCTGTCACACTGGCCGCGAGTCAAAGGCGAGCGTCGACGCGGCGATTGCGGCCAACAAGCTGAGCTTCAAGAACGTGCACTACCTGCCGGCTGCGTCTGTGCTCTACGGCAAGGATGCAGGCGTCGGCTACGAGTACGACGGAAAGACCTACGCCGGTCCGTTCAACCACAAGCCCGGCAACGCTTGCCTCTACTGCCACGATGCCAAGGCGACGCAGCATACCTTCCAGCCCAACGACATCGTGTCGAAGTGCCAGGGGTGCCACGGCGACACCGTCGAGAATGTCAAGCAGATTCGGGAGAAGAGCCTCGACGACTACGATGGCGACGGCAAGACGGACGAGACGCTCGGCGACGAGCTGCATGGAATCGCCGATGCGGTCTACGCGGCGATGCAGAAGGCGGCCAAGGACGCCGGCAAGCCGCTCTGCTACAACGCGGACGCCTACCCGTACATGTTCGCTGACACCAACGACAACGGTACGTGCGACCCCGATGAGTCGAAGTCGGCCAACTCCTTCAAGGACTGGACGCCGGCCTTGCTCAAGGCGTCGTTCAACTACCAGCTCTTCCAGAAGGAGCACGGTGCCTGGGCGCACAACTTCGCCTACACGGCGCAGCTCCTGATCGACTCCACGGAGGATCTGGGCGGCGACATCTCGACGTTCAAGCGGCCGTAGTCATGAGCGGCCGTGCCATGAGCGGCCGCAGTCATGAGCCGCTGAGCTCCGGTGACGGTCCGCCGCTGTTTGGAACCCGCGGACCCTTTCCTCGCCGTCCGCGATCGCGTACATCTCCCGTCTCGGAGGAGACGCGACCATGAAGCACCGAATCTCTCACGACCTGGACCTTGAGACCGCCCGCAAGGCGACCCGCAAGGCGCTGGAGAGCTACCAGGAGCGCTTCGCGAAGTACGAACCGCACGCGGTCTGGAAGGACGACGACAACGCGTCGGTCTCCTTTCGGGCCAAGGGTCTCAAGCTCGTTGGCGACTTTCGGATCACGGCGTCGGCGATCGAGATCGACCTCGCCGTACCGTTTCTGCTCAAGCCATTCGGCAAGCTGGCCATCGACGTGGTCGAGCGCGAGGTCGCGAAGTGGGTCGCCGAGGCCCGCAAGGGCAACCTCGACTGACGTTGCCGCGCTCTTCCGTTCGCGTGGCCGCGCGGCTCACCACGGCTTTGGATCGCTGATGGCGAGCACGCGCGTGCGCTCGCCGTCGATCTCGAGCGCTGCCGGCGTGCCGCCATAGCCCGCGGACAGGCCCACATCGATACCCCAGACCATGTCGCCGCAGATCGGGTGGATGCCGGTCTTGTCGACGTTGTGGCCGATGACGATCCGCTTCACCGACATGCGGGCGATCACCTCAACCGCTTCGCCACACGCTTGAGCGTTGTCTTGCGCGTAGACCCGGGTCCACACGGGGCTCGTTCGGTCGTCGATCGCCGCCGGCATC
>CALGHC010000872.1 GCA_937915965.1 uncultured Myxococcales bacterium | reverse complement strand
CAGATTCCGCAGCGGCGAGCGCTCATTCACGAGCAGGGTGGTGGATCCTGGCAGCGCGAAGGCGTTGACAGGCACCTCGCAGGTTCTCACGATGCCAAACGTACTCACCGAGCTCCGCGCCCGCCCGACCACCAGCGGAGGCTCGACAGCGCAGGCGACGCCTGCGCGACCGCGGGAGGAAGCACGATGCCCCATCATCTGATCGCCTGGTACTCGACCGCCTTCAACAACGCCTCGCTCACCAAGCTCGACGTCCAGTCGTCCGACCCCCTGCTCTACCCGGACACGTCCGCCAAGACCTACACGCCGCCGCAGGACCTGCAGCTCCTCGCCGCCTACGCGGGCGGAACAAGCCTCGAGCAGGCCCGCATCGAGGCGCCCAGCCTGCTGCGCGTCGGCTACCCCTCGATCGTCCCGCTCGAGTCCGCCGCCTCGCCGTCGGGCGACGACGTCGGCCTGGCGACCTACCAGACGCGGCCCCTGCGCCTGGTCAACGGCGAGGGCATCGCCGTCACCGCCGCCAACGGCGCGAGCGGCACCGTCGCGGCCTGCCTGCTCTGCAGCGTCGGCACGATCGCGGTGCCGCCAGGCGAGGGCTTCTGGCTGCGCTACACCGACAGCACCGCGGCCAGCCCTGGCGCCTGGACCACCCTCGCGGCGGCCCTCGATCAGGACCTGCCGGCCGGCACCTACGCCATCATCGGCATGGACCACTGGAGCGCGACGGCCGTCGCGGCGCGGCTCATCATCGAAGGCGTCCGCTACCGGCCGGGCATCGTCGCCCACAACACGGCCGCCGCATCGCGCACGAACGAGATGTTCTACCAGGCGAAGCTCGGCGTCTGGGGCTACTTCACCAACCGCGGCCTGCCGTTCGTCGAGGTCCTGTGCACCGGGGCCGACGCCGCGCACGTCGGCTACCTCTACGTCGTTCGCGTCGGCGATGGCGACATGATCCACACCCTGCCGGGCATGCAGTAGGCCCGGACCGGCAGGTAGCTGGCCGCACGCCTGCGATGAAGCAGGCGCGAGTTCAGCCGCAGCACCAGGGCAACCGCCAGGAGACCAAGACCATGCTCAAGGGAAACGTCGCGACGCGGGTCGTCGGCACCAGCGTCAGCCTCTTCGTGCCACCGCGGGCGAACCGCACCGCGCTCATCCTCTTTCCCTCCTCCACCGTCGGTGGCGACTACACGGTCGGCAACGACCCGTCGCTGCAGGCCGGCAGCGGCATCTACGTCCCGACGACGGGGTCGCCGGTGTACCTGACGAAGGAGCTGGTGGGCGACCTGTTCAGCCAGCCGCTCTTCGCGATCGCTGGGGCCGTCGCGACGGTGATCCCGTACATCGAGACGCTGGACGTGCAGCAGGTGTGATAGGCTGGCGCGTGCGTCGCTGCGCCGCCGAGCTGGCGCCGCGGCCCCCCGCCGGATGGAGACGTCGATGGCGTTCACTACCAACCAAAGCGAGCAAGCGAAGACCAAGGTCGCCGTCCGCGGCAAGGTCACGACGAAGGACGGCCAGCCTGTGGCGGGGCTGCCGGTGACGGTGGTGCTGTTCGACTACCTGCCGTCCGGGGCCACGCTCAACGTCGCGTCGGCGGTGACCCGGCAGGATGGCCGGTACGAGGCGACGTTCGACCCGGCGAGGTTCAGCGACGGTGATGGTGATGAGGTGCAGGCTGCGCTGCATCTGCAGGTGGGGGCTGCCAGCGAGGCGGTCTTCGGGCAGGGGGCGGTGTATCTGGCGCAGGCGGTGGCGAAGGGGGGGGCGAGCTTGGACGCCATCGTCCCATTGAATGCCCCGGACACCGATGGGCAGGTCTTGACCGTGACGGCAGGATCCCCCTCCAAGTCGTCGATACAAGAGGGCGAAGTCGTCGATGCCAGGGCACGGCCCCCTGAATTCGATGGGTTTAGCCGCGAGGCTGGTTTTGGCTCCGAGACGCTGGGCGAACTCAACGCGCTGCTACCTCCAGCCACAGACTCCTGGCTGCCGTGAGAGGCTCCCTGCTAGCGTGAGGCAACATCATGGACGCAGATATCAAACTTGACAACAACAACCTGCACCTCGAAGGGGACTACGCGAAGTGCCGCGCTCGCGATTTCAAGCTCGACAATCCCGGCCGCCGCAAGTCTGAGGCGGGCGAGAGGCGGGCGCTTGTCCACGACTTCAACGACGGGTTGACACTCAACTTCGGCGGTGACTATCCGGGCGGCGTCACCATCGTCAACGGACTCACCATTCGATGGAGCAAGAACTCACCTCAAGTCGGTTCGAAAGACGGCCAGATGCATCTTGTTCCTTTCGATCCCAGCAAGTCGTCAGCGGATGTTGTTGACAGTATTGGCCTTGTGCACGAAATTCAAAGCGTGAGGCTCCTGATTCGGAACCTGCTGGCAGCAGTTGAAGACCTGAAGGGGCGGGTCGGTGCGCTTGAGAACCAGTTCAAAGAGTCCTAGGCTCGACGAATCGGGGTCGCGTCCCACGGGAGTCCGCGCATGAAATCGCTAAGAAACGCGTTGATGTGTGAGACCGGTGTGCCAAACGGCTCATTCCAGCGAGATCTACTGAGTCCTCCTCCAGACATCAGCACAACAAGGGCGAACGCGTCGCTGCGCGATTTCTTGTTCTGGCTTGAACAACCCCACATTCGGTTGCAATTCAGGCTCGCGGATCCAAGCATGTGGACAATCTGGTTTCAGACCTGGCTCGACAAGACGGTGTGGTCGACTCGAGACATATTCACCGAGAAGAACAAAGCAATCGGCATTGGGAGATGTAGCTGGCAGCTTGTGGCCAATGCGCCCAAGAAGTGGTTGAGAGTCTGCGGATTTTCCGCAGGAACCACGAAGCCAAACAACACGCTGGCATCGATTGACTTCGACGCCATGGTCAGCACATATGGCGAATCAACGCCGGCACACCTTCGGGTCTACTTGTTGCCCTCGCTCTACTCCGCCGGGGTCACAGCAGCGGTACCGACGAAGCCAGGCGACCAGTTGGGGACCATTGGATTGCAAGTTGGTGGTCAGCAATGCAACGGCAACGCCAACTGGGACGTTGGGAGTTGGGCGCTGCTCGGAAAAGTACTCGCACACGAGATTGGCCACGCTCTGGGCCTCAACCACGTGGACGTAGAAGGCAACTTGATGACTCAGGGATCGCCAGCGTCAGCGGTCGATCTCGCGCCCCAACAGATCGACATCCTACGTTATCTTGCACCGAACCAATGCCTGCTGGAGTCCGTAGAATGACGCATCGTGGTTTCTTGCCTCCGCGACAACCGTACACTGAGCACGTTCGGCGGAGCCGAGGGTTGGTGGGAGTAGTATGGGTCGTCGGCATTCTAGGTGGCGGATGCGACAACGCGCCGTCTCCCTGCCATGCTCCTCTCGCCGCAGCAAGTGGCGTCGTTGTCTCATATGACTGCAACGAGGTCGTTTCGTATCTGCAAACCTTATGCTGTGGCAGGCCGGAGTCTGGACCGGATTGTATGGAGTGGTCGTGGACCAACCTCACTACAACGCGCTGTGAGTCGGGCACACAGATCGAACAGTGGGGACACTACCAGTACCGACGGTGGCGCTGTGACGTTGGCGGCAACGTTGTTGGGTTGTACGTGGTGGATGACGTGAGTGAACCAGGCTGTGCCGGCCAGTGGTATGGCACCGATCCAGCGTGCGCGGCCGTACCAGCTTCAAGTGCGGATACCATATGTCAGTGATCGGGATAAGCGGTGGTGTCCCGTAGAGTCGAGGGCGAGCGCGGTGGCCATGGGTCCTCCGGTGGTCTGCGTCGTGTTTCGCACGCCGGCAGCTCCAGATCCATCGGTCCTCCGTAGAGTGACCGATCGACGACGCCGGGGTGAAGTCGGAGATCGAACATGCAAGGCTCGCCGCGGGGGCGTCGGGATAAGCGGCATCGAGGCGGAATCCCCTCGCAGCTCCTCCCTGGCGGGTTTACATAATGAGTTGGATAGCGGGCGGCCCACAGGCCTTGAATGAGTTGGATAGCGGGCGGCCC
>CALGHC010000871.1 GCA_937915965.1 uncultured Myxococcales bacterium | reverse complement strand
TCAGCGCGGCACACGCAATGGCCGCGTAAATACGATTCATCTTCCCCTCCCCAGTATTTCCCAGTATTTGCCCCGTGCGCTCTCCACAGACGCAGCCCAGATTGAGTGGCACTTCCGCACAATCGACGGGTACGCGCGGCCAACGAGATGGCGTAGCGCGATGAGCAAGCGGTATTCTCTGCTCAAATCGATCGATGCGGCAAGTTCGTTCCGACGTCGCAGGGTCGTCACCGGTCCCGCCTCTCCCGAGCCGCACACTAGCCGCCGCCAGGCAAGACCCAGCCAAGCACCATCTCTTCGATCTGGCCTTCGCAGGTCGGATGGGAGGATACGAAGTGGTCCTTGCCCGGTCCGACGCGGCAGCGACGCAGCGGCACCCTGTCGCCGCCCTTGCTGGTCCAGACCCAGCCGACCGGTCCCAGCGCGGTCAGCCCCTCGCAAGCGGGGCTCGGCGACAGCAGGTTGTGGTTGCCGACCTGGCATTCGTAGATCAGCTTGGTGCCAGCCACCTCGTCGCGGCGCAGCCTCCAGGTCTTCTCCTTGCCGTAGCCCGCCGGCAGCAACCTCGAGCTCGCCCAGTGCCCCGCGCCGGCCTTGTAGCCGCGGCGCAGCAGGACGTACGGCAGGTGCTGGAAGCCGCAAGAGAGCTTCGGCGGCGACAGGTCGTTGCGGTTGGCCAGCGCCCAGGTCACCCAGGCCGGCTTGGCGGTGCCATCCACTGCGCGCAAGCCGACGCCGAGGCCTTGGGCGGTCTCGACCGGGTGGTCCTTCATGCGGTGGTACACGTAGTTGGTGATGCCCGGGGTGGCGAGCGCGTTGATGAGCGAGTCGCACACCCCGTCGGCCTGGGCAGCGGCGCTTGACTGCGGCGGCAGCGAGTTGACCCCCGACTCGGTGAGCTGGATCTCCCAGGCGTGCTTGTCCTTGGGGAATTGCTGACGTAGCCATCCGGCCAGCACGCCGATGTTGCCGTAGGTGACCTTGCCGTGCTTGTCGTGGTCGAGCGCGTCGAACCCTGGCGCGAGCAGGTTCGAGGGGTAGGGATGGAAGGCGACCCGCCACTTGCGGCTGCCGACGCGCGCCGCAAAGCCCAGGAGGAAGGTCTGCGCCGACAACGACGGCGAGCCGCTGCCGAGGCTGTCGAGCTTGGGGCTCCAAAGATGCGTGAGGGAGATCAGCACGCGCGCGTCGGGCTGGCTGGCGGTGATTGCGTCGTAGGCGGCGTTGTAGTTATCGGCGTAGACATCGAGCCAAGCGCCCTTGTCGCATGCGGTGCCGCTGCCGCAGCCGATGTCGAACCAATCGTTGGAGTTGACCTCGTTGTGAATGACGAAGTCAGCGATCCGACCGACGCCATGGAGTCCGTCGTACCGGTCGGCGAGGAAGCCCGTAAATCGTCCGTAGTCCTCGGCGTTCTTGGGCGCGCAGAAGACCGCCATCGCCGCGTTGCCGCCCGCGGGCGAGCACTTGGCGGCGGAGATCCGCGCCCACTCGGGTACGCCATAAACGACCCCGGTGACAAAGAGACCTGCCTTGGAGTACGCGCTGATCTCGCCCTCGGTGCCTTTGTCGACGTGGAAGCAGTGACCGTCCCACGCGACGTCGCCGCTGCCACACTTCGCCTTCGCGATCGGCTCCCACGACGCCCAGACCAGGTTGATCGCGACGCCGCCTGCTTTGTTGCCGATGAGCTCCTGCTTGTTCGACCAATGATCGGGTTGGATCGCCTTGATCTGCCAAGCCGTTCGCACGGGATACGGCAGCGGTGCCGGCTTGGCACAGACATTCGGCTTGGCGCCGATGCCGCAGACCAGGGGCAGGACGCAGTCCGGTCCGTGACTGCACTTGCCGGCCGCGCAGCCGTCGGATGTGCAAGCCTTGCCGTCGCTGCAGTCCTTGGCTGAGCCAGCGCAGGTGGCGTTTTGGCAGCCGTCGCCGACCGTACAAGCGTCGCCGTCACTGCATGCGCCCGCCTTTGGGGCGTGACTGCAGTTGCCACCCGCCGCGCACGCATCCGCCGTGCAGACGTTGCCATCGTCGCAGCTCTTGGCCGTGCCAGCGCACGCGCCCGCCGCACAGGCGTCACCGACCGTGCAGGCGTCGCCGTCGTCGCAAGCGCCGGCCGCCGGGGAGTGGCTGCAAGCGCCGGCCGGCGTGCATGTGTCAGCTGTGCAGGGGTTGGCGTCGTCGCAGGCGCTGGGCAGGCAGACCGGGCCGCTGTCTGCCGGGGGGCCGCCATCCGTGGCCGTGTCCGCGGCCGAGGCTGTGTCCGCGGCCGAGGCCGTATCCGCGACCGTGTCCGCGACCGAGGCTGTGTCCGCGGCCGAGGCTGTGTCCGCGACCGAGGCTGTGTCCGCGACCGAGGCTGTGTCCGCGACCGAGACCGTGTCGTCGCTCGAGTCCACGTTTGGAGCCAGACCATCGCGGTCGACGTCGGCCGCGCCAACCGATCCCGCGTCCGCGGTCGACCTCACGTCGATCACAACGACGCCGGCGCCGGTGGGAGCGGGGCTGTTGCAGCCGGTCACCAACCACGCCGACACGCACAGCGCCAAGCGCGATGCGCGCGCCAAGCGCGTCGACCACGCCGACACGCACAGCGCCAAGCGCGATGCGCGCACCGATCGCGTCGAGACGGGCGGCGGATTGGGGCGCGAGGACGGTAGGCAAGTCAGCATGCGGCGGTTCGCTGTTCCCGGTGGTGGGCCAGCGCCAACAATAGCGCGTTCCGGGGGGCCGGTGGTAGCATCGCGGTTCGAACCGGGTGCGGTTCCAAATCACGGGTCTCGTTCCAAACGGCCTTGAGCGCTACCAGTTCGCGTCTTCTGGCTTGGGGGGCCGACGCCCGGCCCCCAGTCGCGAGAAGCGTGGTTCTCGCGACTTCCCCACTGCTTGGCTGCATTCGCCGTTCACCAGGACCAACGACGCCATTCTCAAACCCCGGATTTGGAACCGCGCCCGTTCGAACCCGACTTGGATCCGCTCCGCGCCGCGTGCATGCTGTCGCGGCCGGGCGATGCACGTGGATCACCGCTCGGAGGAGGTCGCATTGTTGCCCAATCGCCGTGCTCTCGCTGCTGGTCCCGCCGTCGCCCTCGCGCTTCTTCTCGCTGTCGGCGTCTTCGCCGCAGGTCCGGCCGGCGCCACCGTGCCGCCGATGGTCGCCGGCTTTGGAGTCCTGACCTCGTCGGGAGGCCCCGTCGTCGACGGGGACTACGCGCTGACCTTTCGCATCTATGCCGAGAAGAGCGGCGACGCCTTGCCGATCTGGGAGGAGGGGCCGATCGTCTTCACCATCGAGGGCAGCCGCTTCGTCGCCTACCTCGGCCAGAAGGTCCCGCTCGCACCTGCCTTGTTCGCGGCTGTGCCGCAGCCGTGGATCGGCATCCAGGTGGGCAACGATCCCGAGCTGCCGCGCTCGCCGTTGGCCGCCTCTCTCTTCGCCATTCGCGCTGCCGTCGCCGAGGGCCTCGAGTGCTCGGGCTGTGTCGGCGACGCCCAGCTCGATCCCGCGGTCCTCGCCGGCTACGCCAAGCTCTCCGACCTGCAACAGATCGATCTCAGCGGCTACGCCAAGGTCGCCGAGCTTGCCAAGGTCGCCCTGTCGGGCCTCTACGCCGACCTCGACGGCGTGCCCAGCCTGGCAGACGTCGCCTTCTCGGGTCAGTACGGCGACCTCGTCGCGCCGCCCAAGCTGGTCAAGATCGGCACCGCCTGTGGCAGCGGCCTGGTGGTGCGCGGCATCCTCGCCGACGGTTCGCTCGACTGCGTCAGCGGCTCGGTCGACGCGGCGTCGTTGCCCGGCGATGGCCTCGCGGCGGTCTCGAACGGCCTGCTGACCAACGTCTTCAGCGACTCGTACTCGCTGCCGGCGCCAATCGACATCCCCGACGCCAGCCTCAAGGGAATCGTCGCCGAGGTGGAGGTCGCCGACGTAGGCGAGGCACTGGAGCTGCACGTGCAGGTCAAGGTGACCACCAGCGACCTGGCCCATCTCCTTGTATTTGTGACGGACCCCGAGGGAACGACATACAAGCTGCATGACAACAACGGCAAAGGAGAGCTCCTCAAGGGGGTCTATCCCGATCCGGATGCGACGCTGAGCGGCGACCTGACGACGTGGGTGGGCAAGAATCCCAAAGGCACATGGCAACTCAAGGCCGTCGACGACGACCCAGGCGCTGACGCGACCGACGGTCAGATTGTCGCTTTCTCCATTGTGCTCAAAACATTGTCAAGCAAGAAGGTCGCCGCGACCGCCGCCCTGCTGCTGCCCACCGGCCCGCTTGGCGACGGACCCTGCAGCGCCGCCAACAAGGGCCAGACGACGGTCGTCGCTGGCGTCGGCATGACCGTCTGTGATGGCAAAGAGTGGCAGCTGCTTCGATTCGAGCCTTTGTGCGGCAACGGCATCGTCAACTCGGGCGAAGAGTGCGACGACGGCAACAACATCAACAGCGACGGCTGCCACCTGTGCAAGAAGGCCTGGTGTGGCGATGGCGTGAAGCAGCCCGACGAGGAGTGCGACAACGGCGACCAGAACAGCGACACCGCGCCCAACGCCTGCCGCAAGAGTTGCAAAAAGGCCGCGTGCGGCGACGGCGTGACCGACGCCCCGGAGCAGTGCGACGACGGCAACCAAAACGACAGCGACGGCTGCAGCAACGCCTGCGAGGCGCC